>NZ_JAODNI010000033.1 GCF_025465255.1 Pseudonocardia sp. | reverse complement strand
CGCCGCAGCCGGCTGCGCCGCCGCGGCGATCGCGGTCGGCCGGCGCGGCGCGCGGCCCGGCTGACCGCTCGTGCAGACGTTCGCGGGCCGACGCACAGATCAGCATGTGCGCCCGCGCGCGAACGTGTGCGTCAGCTGTCGATGACCGGGTGGTCCCGGCTCTCGAGCTCCTTGTGCTCGCCCTTGTAGCGGTTGGGCTTCTCCGTCTTGAGGGGGAGCCGGTCGTTCGCGATGAGCACCGCGATCCACGGGAGCGGGATCGAGATGATCAGCAGACTCACCGCCAGCCAGGGGATCTGGTAGAAGACGGCGGCGAGCACCATGCAGGGAATGCGCATCCCCATCATGATCTTGTAGCGTCGTTTGCGGATCACCAGCTCTTCCTCGTACGAGAGCGGTGCATCCGTGATGAGTACGGGATCGGAGTCCCGTCGCGGGTTGGTCACCGGACCACCTCCTCCACCATCCTGTCACCGGGTGCCGGAGAATGCGCGCCCATCTGACAGGGGATCTGCCGCGTGCTCACTCCGGCTCGTCGGGTTCGTCCGAATGTCCGTGGGCGTGCAGCCGTACCGGTGCCACCGCGTCCGCGGAGACGACCTCCAGCAGCCGGCGCGCCAGCCCGTCCGCCATCCGGTACCGGACGAGCCGGCCCTCCCGGTGCGCGGTCACCATCCCGTGGGCGCGGAGCAGCCGCAGCGCGTGCGAGACGGCGCTGTCGCTCATCCCCACCGCGACCGCCAGGTCCGAGACGCACAGGTCCCCGGCGTGCTGCAGGGCGAGCAGGATGCTGAGCCGGTTGACCTCGCCCAGCGCGTCGAGCACGGTGGCCGCGTGCTGGACCCGCTCGGCGTCGGCGAGGACGGCGGTGGCGTCGCACACCTGGTCCGGATCGATGACGCGGAGACCGCGACGCGCGGTGGGGACCTTGTGCACGGGACCGATGCTAACCGTCCCCGATCACGTCCCGGCCGCCGCTCACTTCCCGGACTTCGCGGCGGCCTTCGCCTTCTGCTTGAAGTCCCGGACGAGCTCGAGCGACGCCGCGTCGACGACGTCGGCCACCGACCGGTGCGAACCCTCCTCGCCGTAGCTCCCCGCCGCCTCGCGCCAGCCCTGCGGCGTGACGCCGCGCTGCTTGCCGAGCAGCGCGGTGAAGATCTGTGCCTTCTGGGCGCCGAACCCGGGCAGCGCGCGCAGCCGCGCGACGAGTTCCTGCCCGTCCGCGACGTCCGACCAGATGCCGGTGACGTCCCCGTCGTAGCGCTCGACGATCACCGTGTGCAGTGCCTGCACCCGCGCCGCCATGGCCTTCGGGTAGCGGTGGAGCGCGGGCGTCGCGGCGAAGATCGCGACCAGCTTCTCCGGGTCGTACGCCGCGATCTCCCGGGCGTCGAGGTGGTCCGTCCCGAGCCGCCTCGCGAGCTCCGCCGGGGCGGCGAACGCACGCTCCATGGGGATCTGCTGGTCCAGCAGCATGCCCGTGAGCAGCGCCGACGGGTCACGGTCCAACAGTGCGTCGGCGTCGGCGTCCTGCGCCAGGGTGAGGCTCACGGGCGGGCACTCTACCGGGGGCGGCGGTGCGACCACCGATCACGAGCGCGAGGATGGACGTCGTGCCCGAGCGCCTGCCACCCCCCGCCCTGCCCCTCGACCTCTGCCAGTGGCTCCGCGGCCGCTTCCTGCACCTGGACTTCACCACCGGCGGGGTGCGCGCCCTGCTCGGGGACGAGGCGCACTCGGCCCTGTCCCGCGGCGAGCCCGAGGCCCCGACGCGGGCCACCCGGGGCGCCGGCGAGCTCGGCACGCTCGTCCGGTTGTTCCTGCTCGGCGGCACCGAGCCGGAGTCCGACGTCGAGGGCGCGCTCGGCAAGGTCGACCGCTACGTCGCCGCCGGCCTGCTGAGCAGGGCGGACGACGGCTTGCGGGCCGCGCTCGACCTGCGTCCCTACGGCGAGGGCGGGGACGCGAACGAGCTCGCGGACGCGGACTGGTACGTCCTGTCGGACCTGGACACGCCGGCGTCCCGGCAGGACCGGGACCACGTGACGGGCGTCGGTGGGGCGTCGCTGACGCTGGCCGCGTCGATGGTCCGGCGTCCGGTGCTCGGCACGCTGGACCTCGGTACCGGCTGCGGCGTGCAGACGCTGCACGCCTCGCGGTTCTCCACGGTGCTGGTCGCCACGGACGTCGCGGACCGGGCCCTGGCGATGGCCCGCTCCACCTTCGCCCTGAGCGACGTGCACACCGCCGAGCTGCTGAAGGGGCCCTGGCTCGAGCCGGTCTCGGACCGCGAGTTCGACAACATCGTGTCCAATCCGCCGTTCGTGCCGGGCCCGCCGCGCGTCGACTACGTCTACCGGGACTCCGGCCGCGCGGGCGACGAGGCGATCGCCGCCCTGCTCGCGGACCTGCCCGGCAGGCTCATGCCCGGCGGCGTGGCGCAGCTGCTCGGCTCGTGGCTGCACGTGCTCGGCGAGGACTGGCCGGACCGCGTGGCGGGGTGGATCCCGAGGGGTTGCGACGCGTGGATCCTGCAGCGCGAGGTGACGGACCCCGCGATGCACGTCGGGGTCTGGCAGCGCGACGCCGGGCTCGACCTCTCCTCCCCCGACGCCCGGGCGCAGGCGGCCGCGTGGCTGGACTGGATGGAGGGCGAGCGGGTCGAGGGCGTCGGCTTCGGGTTCCTGCTGCTGCGCAAGCGCAAGGACGGGCGCGAGGGCACCGTCGTCGTCGAGGACCTGCCCGGGGACCACGGCGGTCTCGGCGAGGAGATGACGGGTTGGCTGGACCGCGTCGACTGGCTGCAGGAGCACACGAGCGACGAGGCGCTGCTCGGTACGCGGCTCAACCTCGCCCCCACCGCCGTGCTGGAGCAGTACTCCGTGCCGGCCTCCGGGGACGACCGGGGCTGGGCGGACGCGGGCTCGGCGGTGGTGCGGGCGGACGGGCCGCGGTGGCGGCACGAGGTCGACGCCCCCGCGGCGGCGCTGCTCGCCGGCTGCCGGGGCGAGCTGCCCCTGGAGGAGCTGCTGACGTTGCTGTCGTTCGCGCACGACCGGCCGATCGACGAGCTGGTGCGCGCGACGCTGCCGGCGGTGCGGGAGTTCGTGCGGCACGGCGTGCTGCTGCCGGTCGACGGATGGGCCCCCGTCCCCCGGTGGCGCGGGCAGCGCTCCTGATGCGGGCTGGGCCCGTGATGCGGGCTGGGTCCTGATGCGCGCCGTCGCCGCCCGGGTCACCCGGGCCTCGGTGACGGTCGACCGCGAGGTGGTCGGCGCGATCGAGGGGGAAGGCCTGCTGGTGCTCCTGGGCGTCCGGACGGACGACACCCCGGAGACGGCGGAGTGGATGGCGCGCAAGCTCCACGAGCTCCGGATCCTCGACGGCGAGCGGTCCTGCGCCGAGGCCGGGGCACCGCTGCTGGTGGTCAGCCAGTTCACGCTCTACGGCGAGGTCCGAAAAGGACGCCGCCCCTCGTGGACCGCGGCGGCCCGGCCCGAGGTGGCCGAACCGCTGGTCGACGCGGTGGTGGCCGCGCTGCGGGCGCGCGGCGCCCACGTCGAGACCGGTGTGTTCGGGGCGCAGATGGCCGTCGAGTCGGTGAACGACGGCCCGTTCACGGTGCTGGTCGAGAGCCCGGGCTGAGCGCGCGGCGGGGCTCCCCGGACGGCCCGGGACGGCGCATCACCGAATCGGAGTGCGCCGTGCCGGCCACCGAGGACCCCGCCGCGGAGATCGTGCCTCGCCGAGGGCGCGCACGTCCCGGGCCCGGATCAGCTCTTGGCGGAGCGGGTGCGGGTGGTCTTGGCCGCGGTGTCGTTCACGGCGTCGGTGACGGTCTCGGTCGCCTTGGTGGCGGCCTTGTTCGCCTGCTCGCCGATCACCTCGACGACCTGCACGCCCGCGTCGAGCAGGGTGCGGGCGACCTGGCGCTGCCCGGCGACGATCTTCTGCACGACGTCGAGGGTGGTGTCGAAGGCGGTGTCCAGCGCGGCGTGCGCGTCGGCGGAGGTGGGGCGGTGGCCGGTGAAGGTGCCGGCGTAGTCCTGAACGGTGTCCGCCCAGGTCTTGACGGCGGATGTGACGGCCTCCTGGCCGCGCTTGGCGTAGTCCGCGAACTGCTCGGTCGGAGCGCTCATGAGAAGTGCCTCTCGTGAAGGAAGTGTCGGCCTTGCGCTTCCTAAACTACGCACGATCGTTAAGTATTTCAAGCAACGCGGCGCGTCACACCGCGGACTTCTCGACGAAACTCCGGTAGACCCCCAGCAGGGCGAGCTTCTGCTCCTCCGAGAGCCGCCCGTCCGCGGCGATCGCCTCCTCCACCCCGGACACCGGCGCAGCCCCCTGAACGGTCGAGCCGTGCGGGCCCGCCGCCGCGGCGGTGGCCCCGGCCGCGGCCGGGTCCGACGCCCAACCCACCTGCTGCAGCAGCTGCTCGGTGGAGAGCTGCAGCGCGTCCGCGATGGAGTGCAGCACCTTGAGCGACGGCTGGTGCAGCCCGCGCTCGACCTGGCTCAGGTACGCGTTGGAAACCTTGGTCATCGACGCCATCTCGCGCAGTGACAGCTTGGCCATCTGCCGCTGCGACCGGATGAAGCCGCCGAGCGCGTTGAACTGCGCCGCCCAGCCCTCGGGGCGCGGACCCTGCGACCCCGCACTCGAGGAACGGGACGACGAACCGGTTGCCATGAGCACATTGTTCCTTCTACGGGGCCTGCGCCGCACGCAGCACCCCGGAGGCGGCCGTTCAGCCGGTCACGTAGCTCCCCGGCGCGTCGCCCAGGACGGGGTGGGTCGTGCCGCCGATCGCGGGCGACGTGCGCATCGCGCCCGCGCGCTCGGCGATCCACGGCGTCCAGTCCTCCCACCAGCTCGCGCGGTGCTCCCCCGCGTCGTCACGCCAGTCGTCGGCGTTCGCCGGCAGGTCCGCGGACTCGCCGAACCAGTGCCGGGACTTCTCCGACGGCGGGTTCACGACGCCGGCGATGTGCCCCGAGTTCGAGAGGACGAACCGCACGGTGCCGCCGAGCTTCGCCGCCCCCTTGTAGACGGACTTCCACGGCGCGATGTGGTCCCGCTCCGCGCAGATGACGTAGGCGTCCTGCGTGACGTCGGCGACGTCGAGCCGCTCTCCCGCGAGTTCCAGCTTGCCCTCGGCGAACTGGTTCTCGACGTAGCAGGTGCGCAGGTACTCCGTCTGCATCGCCGCCGGCATCCGGGTCGAGTCCGAGTTCCAGCTGAGCATGTCGAACGCCGCCGGCGGCTCGCCGAGCAGCCAGTTGTTCACCACGTAGTTCCACATCAGGTCCGTGGACCGCAGCATGTCGAACGTCGTCTTCATCTTCTCCGCGGGCAGGTAGCCGTCCCGCTTCATCACCTTCTCGAGACGGTCGACCGTCGCCTCGTCGACGAAGACTCCGAGCATGCCGGGGCCGGTGAAGTCGAGCAGCGTGTTCATCAGCGTCAGGCTGTTGATCCGGTCCTCGCCCTTCTGGGCGAGCCAGGCGGCGGTGGCCGCGGACATGGTGCCGCCCAGGCACAGTCCCGCGACGTTGACCTTCGGCGCCCCGGTGATCTCCTGCACCACGTCCAGCGCGGCGACGGGGCCCTCCCGCAGGTAGTCGCTCATCGTCAGGTCCCGCAGTGCGGAGTCCGGGTTGCGGTAGCTGATCATGAAGACGGTGTGCCCGTGCTGCACCGCCCACTCCACGAGGCTCTTCCCCGGCGCGAGATCCATGATGTAGTACTTGTTGATCCACGGCGGGCTCATCAGCAGCGGGACCTCGTGCACCTCGTCCGTCTGCGCCTCGTACTGGATCAGCTCGATCAGCCGGTTCCGGTAGACCACGCGGCCGGGCGTCGCGGCCAGGTCCTTGCCCACGACGAACTGACCGGGCGTGGTCTGGCGCGGCAGCCCGCGGTTCTGCACGACGTCCCGCAGCATGTTCGCGAGGCCCCGGACGAGGCTCTGCCCGCCGGTCTCGAGCGCCTTCTTCAACAGCGCCGGGTTCGACGCCGGCCAGTTCACCGGCGAGGTGGCCTCGACCAGCTGGCCGACGACGAAGTCCACCTTGCGCCGCGCGACCGGCGACAGTTCGGTCCCGGCCGCGAGCTCGCTCAGCCGCGCGGCGAACAGCGCGTGCTGCTGGCGGCAGAGGTAGTACCAGGCGTTGCCCTGCCACGCCGGGTCGCTGTAGCGCTTGTCCTTCGCCGGCAGGTCCGCCGGGCCCTCCTTGGTGCCGCCGACGGCCCGGGCGGCCGACGCCACCGTCGCGCGGGCGGCGTCCCCGCCCCAGCCGAGGCCGACCTTGAGCGCGGACCGCGGGTGGGTGATCACCTGGCGCACCGCCTCGCGGACGGCGCCGCCGAGGCCCACGGGATCGATCCGGGCGGCGGTGGTGGCGGGGTCGAGCAGCTCGCGGAGCTCGGCGATCAACGCGGTGACGCGCGCCGTGGCGGCCTCCGCCCTCGCCGTTCCGGTCGCGGGTTCGGCGGCGGCGCCGATCACGGTGGGGTTGCTCGCTCCGGTAGGTGCGGTGGTGGACATCGGTGGCCAAGCCTCCCGTGGTTCGTGGATCGCGTCCGTCGCCGCGAGCAGATGCCCAGGTCGTGGGGCCCCTCGGGGCGGTGATCCCATCGTGAGGGGTACTCGCCGGTAGCGCCGGATGGCGGACCCGGGTCACGTGTATGCCCCGTCACCTGCGCTTGAGATAGCAAGCGCTACCAATGGGTAGCTCCGCGTTGCTTGGGATCCTCATCACGGTTACCGTTCGGTATCGGACTTCTCCGACATCGAAGGAGATGGGAGACGGCCATGACTGCTGCTGCACAGACACCGTTGGAGCTGCACCGCAGGTCGAGGAACGCCGGACCGCAGGACGGCTCGGACGACTTCGCCTCCGTCCCGCTGGCCGGCACCTCCGGCCCGGTCCCGGGCGGGCGCGGCGACGCCGACGACGGCTCGCCGCACCCCGACCCGCTCCGCTTCCTGGCCGGCTACCACGCCGTCACCACGGCCCGGAGCGTCGCCGAGCTGGCCCGCGCGACCGCGACGGCCTGGGTCGACACCGTCACCCACTTCACGACGCCGCTGGAGACCGCCGCGCGCGGTATGGCGTGGTGGTCGACGATGCTGGACCGCCGGGTGCCGCAGTGGCACCTGCCGAACGAGATCGTGCTCAGCACGCCGTTCGCGCACCTGCGGGACTTCACCGCACCCGAGGACCGCGACGACGCCGTCGTGCCGACCCTGGTGCTCCCGCCGCAGGCCGGGCACTCGTCGACGGTCGTGGACTTCTCGCCGCAGCAGAGCCAGATCGCCGTCGTCCGCGCCGCGGGCCTGACGAAGGTCTACTCGCTGGACTGGCGGCCGGCCACCTCCGCGACGCGCACGGTCACCGTCACGGACTATCTCGACATGATCGACCGCTCGATCCGCCGGATGGGCGGGAAGGCGAACCTCGTCGGGGACTGCCAGGGCGGCTGGCTGGCCACCATCTACGCCGCGCTGCACCCGGAGCGGGTGCACACGCTCACGCTGGCCGGCGCGCCGATCGACTTCCACGCCGGGGACTCCGTCATCGCGGCCTCGACGCTGGCGATGGCCGGGAAGCTGGGCATGGCGCCGTACAAGGCGCTCGTCGCGGCCGGCGGCGGGAACATGCCCGGCCGCGCGGTGCTGGCGAACTTCATCATGATCCAGCCGCAGTCCGAGATCTCCCGGCAGCTGCAGCTGCTCGAGAACATCGACGACGCCGCGCACGTCGAGCGCTACCGCGTCTTCGAGGACTGGTTCAAGCACACGCAGGACATCCCGGGCGCCTTCTACCTCTGGCTCGTGGAGAACCTGTTCTGGAAGAACCGGCTGATCTCGGGCGAACTGGAGATCGACGGCCGGAAGGTGGACATGAGCTCCATCACGTGCCCGTTGTTCCTGCTGGCCGGCTCGACGGACCACATCACCCCGCCCGCGCAGCTGTTCGCGGCCGCGGACGCCGTCGGCACCCCCGCGAAGAAGATCACGAAGCGGACCGCGACGGGCGGGCACCTGGGCCTGTTCATGGGCCGGGACGCGCTGCGTCACGACTGGCCGCCCCTGCTCGAGGCGGTGCGGAAGCTCTCGGACACCGATCCGCGGAGCACCAGCCGCAGGCGGCGGGCGTCGAAGGCGGTCGCGGACCCGCGGGACACCCCGCGCGTGCCCGCGCCGTGACGACGAGGCGGTAGGACGGCGTCGCCGGACGATCCCGAACCGTGATCTTGCCCAAAAGGTGATCTGCATTGACCCGGACGGGGGATGCGTATCGCGGGAACGTTTGTCCGGCGACGTGCGTTCAACCCTGTAGAACCCCGGCGGTTCCGACCAATCAGCAGCTTCCAGGTCGCCAGTACCGCCCGGGTCGCATGGGGAGGAACGTAGATGACAGCGCCGACCACCGTGTCGCCGAAGGCCGCCGAAGCCGCCACCGCGCGGACGGCTGCCCGCAAGTCCCCGGTCCGGAAGTCCACCGGCTCGCCGCGGAGCCTGCCGAGCCAGCGTACCTCTTCCGACGAGGTGGAACCGTCCGCCCGGCCGGAGCTCACCGCCGAGGACCTCGACGCGCAGAGTCCCGCCGCGGACCTGGTGCGTGTGTACCTCAACGGCATCGGCAAGACCGCACTGCTCACCGCCGCCCAGGAGGTCGACCTCGCCCGGCGGATCGAGGCGGGCGTCTTCGCGAAGCACAAGCTCGACACCGCCGCCGACACCGGCGAGGAGATCGAGGCCGGGCTCGCCCGTGACCTGCGGGCCGTCGTCCGCGACGGCGCCCGGGCTCGCAACCACCTGCTGGAGGCCAACCTCCGGCTCGTCGTGTCCCTGGCCAAGCGCTACACCGGCCGCGGGATGCCGCTCCTGGACCTCATCCAGGAGGGGAACCTGGGCCTGATCCGCGCCGTCGAGAAGTTCGACTACGCGAAGGGCTTCAAGTTCTCCACGTACGCGACGTGGTGGATCCGACAGGCCATCACCCGTGGCATGGCGGACCAGGCCCGCACCATCCGGCTGCCCGTCCACCTGGTCGAGCAGGTCAACAAGCTGGCCCGGATCAAGCGGGACATGCACCAGCGGATGGGCCGCGAGGCCACGCACGAGGAGATGGCCGAGGAGTCGGGCCTGCCCGTCGAGAAGATCGCGGACCTGCTGGACCACGCCCGTGACCCGGTGAGCCTGGACATGCCCGTCGGCACCGACGAGGAGGCCCCGCTCGGGGACTTCATCGAGGACGCCGAGGCCGCGGACGCCGAGAACACCGTGATCTCGCACCTGCTGCACGACGACCTGCGCCGGGTGCTCTCGACGCTGGAGGACCGCGAGCAGGCGGTGATCCGGATGCGGTACGGCCTGGACGACGGGCAGCCGCGCACGCTGGATCAGATCGGTCGCCGCTTCGGGCTCTCCCGCGAGCGGGTCCGCCAAATCGAGCGTGAGGTCATGGCCAAGCTGCGGATCGGTGAGCGGGCGGACCGCCTGCGCGCCTACGCCAGCTGACAGCCGGCCACCGCCGAAACGACCAAGATCCGGCCCGGGCGCCTTCGTCCGGGTCGGATCTCGTTCCCAGGCCGGCGCCGCCCCCGGGCTCCCCACGAGTACAGGGCGGCGCCGACCGAGAGCAGTGTGTCGGTCGGGCGGGCCCCGCACACCCGCGACAGGCCCCCCGATCGGCTGACGCCCCCCGGACCGCCCGTCCGGGTGATCCGCTGCCGGACGGCTTTCGGGCCGGACGGCTCACCCCAGGGTGAACGGGTCCCGCGTCTCGCCGCTGAGCTCCACCCACACCGCCTTCTCCTCGGTGTACTCCGAGACCGCGCCCGCGCCGTTCTCCCGGCCCAGGCCGCTGAGCCCGACGCCGCCGAAGGGCACGCTCGGCGCCACCACGCGGTAGGCGTTGATCCACACCGTGCCCGCCCGGATCTTCGCGGCGACCCGGTGGCCGCGGTGCACGTCCTTCGTCCACACCGCGGAGGCGAGGCCGTACGGCGTGTCGTTGGCCAGCTCGACCGCCTCCTCCTCGGTGCGGAACGTGTACGCCGAGAGCACCGGGCCGAAGACCTCCTCGCGGACGATCGTCGACTCCGGTCCGACGCCCGTGAGCACCGTCGGCTGCACGAAGTAGCCGCCCAGACCCTCGTCCGCGCCGCCGCCGTAGGCGACCGTGGCGCCCTCGTCCCGCGCGGTGCGCAGGTAGCCGAGGACCTTCTCGTACTGCGGGCCGTTCGCGACCGGCCCCATCTCGGTCTCCGGGTCGTTCGGGTCCCCGAGCCGGATCTGCGACGCGCGCTCCGCGACGAGCCGGACCAGCTCGTCGTGCACGTCCTCGTGCACGATCAGCCGGCTGCCGGCCATGCAGGTCTGCCCGGTCGCCGCGAACACGCCCGCGACCAGCCCGTTCGCCGCCGCCTTCAGGTCCGCGTCCGGGAACACGACCTGCGGGGACTTCCCGCCGAGCTCCAGGGTGACCTTGTTCAGGTTCTCCGCCGCGGCGTGCGCCACCGCCCGGCCGGTGGCCGTCGAGCCGGTGAACGCGACCTTGTCCACGCCCGGGTGCCCGGCCAGCGCGGCCCCCACCTCCCGGCTCTGCCCGGACACGACGTTGACGACGCCCGGCGGAAACCCCGCCTGCTCGATCAGCTCCGCGAAGGCCAGCGTGGACACCGGCGAGTGCTCCGACGGCTTGATCACGATCGTGCAGCCGGCGGCCAGCGCGGGCGCGAGCTTCCAGGTCATCAGCAGCAGCGGCGAGTTCCAGGGCGTGATCGCCGCGACGACCCCGACGGGCTCGTGCCGGGTGTAGACGAGGTAGTTCGGGTTCGGCGAGGGGATCTGCCGGCCCTCGATCTTGTCCGCGAGCCCCGCGTAGTACGCGTACCAGCCGCCGAGCCCGGTCAGCTGGCCGATCATCTCGCGGTAGAGCTTCCCCGAGTCGGCGACCTCGAGCCGGGCGAGGCGTTCGGCGTTCTGCCCCACCAGCTCCCCGAGGCGCCGCAGCAGCGCGGCCCGGGCGAAGCCGGTGGTGGCACCCCACTCGCCGTTCAGGGCGGTGCGGGCCGCGGACACGGCGGCGTCGACGTCCTCCGGGCCCCCGTCCGGGACCAGCGCCCACGGCCGACCGGTGTACGGGTTCTGGGATTCGAAGGTCCGGCCGGACTGGGCGTCGACGGGCTTGCCGCCGATCAGCATCGAGAACCGCTCGAGATCGGCCATCGGGCAGGGCACCTCCACCACGTCGTGTGCCGTCGACCTTCGCACGAGCGACGACCCGGCGGCAACGACCTGCGCGGAGCGCAGGGCGATCCGGCGCACGGCGGATGGTCAACGTCCCCGTCGCTGCCTACTGTCGGGGTATGACGGGATCAACGCCGAGCACCAGCACCGCTCCCGAGGCGGTCACCGCGGCGACCATGCGGGACGTCCTCGGCCACTTCGTGTCCGGCGTCGTGGTCGTCACCGCACAGGGGCCGGACGGCCCGCTGGGCTTCACCTGCCAGTCCTTCGCGTCGCTCTCGCTCGCCCCCCCGTTGATCAGCTTCTCCCCCGCCCGCACGTCGTCGACGTGGCCGCGGATCCGGGAGGTCGGCTCGTTCTGCGTGAACATCCTCGCCGAGGACCACCAGGAGGTCAGCAACGCGTTCGCGCGCTCCGGTACGGACAAGTACGCGGGCAAGAACTGGCGGCCGGCCCCGTCCGGGGCCCCGATCCTCGACGGCGTGAGCGCCTGGATCGATTGCACCCTCTGGAACGAGTACGACGGCGGGGACCACACCGTGGTCGTCGGGCGCGTCACGGATCTCGGTGCGGACCCGGCCCGGCTTCCGCTGACCTTCTACCGGGGCAGCTACGGCATGGCCCCGCCCGCGGGGACCGCGGACGCCGAGGAGAACTGAGTCCGGGGACAACCGGCTCCGGGGAGAACCGGCTCCGAGCTCTCCTGGCTCAGCCGGGCAGGCCGAGCAACGCCGGCAGGTCCGCCACCGAGTCGATCACGGCGTGCGCTCCCGCCCGGCGCAGCACGGGCTCGGAGTGCGCGCCGGTGCGGACCCCCACGGCGAGCCCGGCCCCCGCCCGGACCGCCGCGAGGATCCCGGCGCTCGCGTCGCCGGCGACGACGGCGTCGGGCAACTCCACCTCGGTGCGCCTCGCCGCGCCGAGGACCAGCGCCGGATCCGGCATGCCGCGCCCGCCGGCGTCGGAGGGCGAGAGCACGGCGTCGACGAGGCCGGACCAGCCGAGCGCGTCGATCACCGCGTCTCGGGTCTCCGGCCCGAACCCGCAGACCAGCGCGACGGCCACCCCTGACGCGCGCAGCATCTCGATCGCCGCCCGGGCCCCGGGGATCTCCCGGATCCGCCCGGCCGCCACCGCCGTGGCCAGGCAGGCCTCGTAGGCCACGGCCGCCCGTCGCGCCAGCTGCATGTCGCCGTCGAGGAGATCGCCGAAGACGGTCAGCGTCGCCCTGTCCATCGTCGCCTCGGCCTGCCGGCGCAGCGCGGGGAACCGCGGGCCGTCCAGGGGGACGCGCACCGCGGTGAGGCCACGCCGGACCGCGTCGAGGACGAGCCCGTCGTCGGCCACGGTGGTGCCCGCCATGTCGAGAACGGCCAACCGCATCCCCGCACCCCATCGGCCCGAGATGGCCGGCCGGGAACACCCGGTCGTCGGGCGGGTGAACGGCTCGTGCCGGTCAGGCCCGTCCGGACGCGGGAGGGCGGGCCCGGGCCGCCATCACGCCGAGGCTCAGCAACAGCCGGTCCCGCGGATCGGCGATCCGGCGCCCGGTGACCGCCTCGATCCGGCGCAGCCGGTAGATCACCGTGTTGCGGTGGCAGAACAGCGTCCGCGCGGCGTGGGTCGGCGAGCCACCGCTGATCAGCAGCGCGTCCAGGGTGTCCAGAAGCACCTTCCGGTCCGCCGCGGGCAGCCCGAGCAGGCCGCCGAGCGCGGAGTCCAGCACCCGCGGCAGCAGTTCCGGGCTGTCCGCCAGCAACGCCTCCGGCAGCCGGTCGTCGAGGACGGCCAGGCCCGCCGCGACGAGCGTGCGGACGGCGGCCTGCGCCATCCGGTAGCCGGCGTCGGCCATACCCAGGCCCTCGACGAGGCCGGACAGCCCGACCCGGCCGACGACGCTCGGCTCCAGCAGCGCGCCGATCTCCCGGGCCGAGCGCCCCCGCGCGGCCACCAGGCCGACCATCTCCCCCTGCCGCAGCGCCCACACCGAGTCGATCCCCTGGGCCGCCAGGGTCTCCTGCGGATCGTGCAGCGGATCGTGTCCCGCGGTCTCGACGCAGCCGACGGCGCACAGCAGCGGCCCGGTGTCCGGGAGCCCGAGCACCACCGCCGCGTCCCGGACGAACCCCGGGTCCCGCCCGCGGCCGCCCAGCAGCCCGTCCAGGGCGGCCCGCCGCCGGCTGAGGTCGTGGCCGCGCATCCGCGACTCCTCCTGCCGGTAGGCGTCGACGAGCACCGCCGAGCTGCCGTCGTTGGTCCGCCAGATGTAGCCGGCGGCGTCCAGCAGGGCGACGTCGTACGCCCCGTCGAACCGCTGCCGCGACGCCGTGAGCAGGGCCTCCCAGATCAGTCGCCCGCCGAGCCGGTAGCCGTGCAGCACCGCCTCGAGCGGGACGCCCTGCCGGGCCCGGGTCCGGCCGGTCTCCCGCGTGCTGTCGACCGGGTCGACACCGTCCGGAACCGTGCCGGCGAGCACCTGGACGCCGCGGTGGAGGTTGCGCAGCGAGGCGTCGCGCAGTTCGTCGATCAGGCCCAGCTCGCCGTAGCAGGACTCGTGCTGCAGGATCTGCAGGGTCAGCCGGTCCGCGAGCAGGTCGATCTCGTCGAGGAGCACGGCGCCGAGCACGCGGAGCGCGTCGTCGACCACGGGGTCGTGTCGTGCGCCGCGCACACGACGGTGTCCCGGAGGCGTCGGCACAGCCTCGGACGCCCGCTCCCCGCCGGTGGACAGCACGACGGGAACTGTGCAGCAGGACGGCCCTCGTCGTCCACCCATTCGGGCGTTCCGCCCAGCGATCGGCCAGCGATGTTGTGCGCTGCGTCCATGGCGGTGTCTGGTCCCAGCGCCCAATCTGGACCCCGTCCGGATGACGCCGCTCACCCGGTCTCGTCACCCCCCTCGTCACCGCCGACGACGCCCGGAGGCCGCGCCCCGTGACCGAGCCCAGGCCCGATCCCGTCCCCCCGCCGGGCGCCGTCCGCACGGCCGCGCCCTTGTTCGCCGTCGACGGCGTGGAGGTCCGCTTCGGCGGGCTCGTCGCCCTCGACGACGTCTCGCTCGCCGTCGCGCCGGGGTCGGTGCACGGCGTGATCGGCCCGAACGGCGCCGGCAAGACGACCTTGTTCAACGTGTGCTGCGGCTTCGTCCGCCCGGACGCCGGCACCCTGTCCTGGCACGGCGAACCGGTCCGGGACCTGCGCCCGCACAAGCTCGCCGGGACGGGGATCGCCCGGACCCTGCAGGGCGTCGGGCTCTTCCGCGGCCTGACGGTCACCGAGAACGTGATGATCGGCGCGGACCGGCACCGCCGAGCGGGTTTCGGGTCCGCCCTGCTCGCCCTGCGCCGCTCGGACCGCGACGAGCGTGCCCTACGGGACCGGGCCCTGGCGGCCCTGGACGAGCTGGGCGCCGCGCACTACGCCGATCGGCTGCCCGGCAGCCTTCCCTACCCGGTGCAGAAGCGGGTCGCGCTCGCCCGCGCGCTGGTGGCCGAACCGGAGATGCTGCTGCTCGACGAGCCCGCGAGCGGCCTGGGCGAGGACGAGATGGCCGAACTCGGCGCACTGATCCGCACGCTGACCGCGCGGATGGCGGTCGTGCTGGTCGAGCACCACATGGACCTGGTGATGAGCGTCTGCGACCGGATCACGGTGCTGGACTTCGGCAAGGTCGTCGCGGACGGGCCGCCGGACGAGGTGCGCGACGATCCCGCGGTCGTCGACGCCTACCTCGGCGAGGAGGCGGTCCAGTGAGCACCTCGGCGGACACGGGGGCCGAGGGCCTTACCGCGACCTTCCCGAAGGCGGCCCTCGCCGTGCGCGGGCTCACCGCCGGCTACGGTCCGGTCCGCGCCCTCGACGGCGTCGACGTCACCGCCGAGCGCGGGCACATCACCGCCGTGCTCGGCGCCAACGGCGCGGGCAAGACCACCCTGCTCCGGACGATCTCCGGGCTCGTCCGGCCCACCGCCGGGAGCGTGCACGTCGACGGCACGGACCTGACCGCCGCTGCGGCGGAGAAGATCGCGCGGGCCGGGGTGGCCCACGTGCCCGAGGGCCGCGGCGTGATCACCGAGCTGACGGTGGAGGAGAACCTCCGGCTCGGCGCGCTGCTCGGCTCCGCCCGGAAGCGGACCGAGCGCACCGCCGAGGACGTCTACACGATGTTCCCCGCACTGGCCGAGCGCCGTCGCCGCGACGCCCACACCCTCTCCGGTGGAGAGCGGCAGATGCTGGTCATCGGCCGGGCGCTGGTCTCCGGGCCGGACGTCCTGCTGCTCGACGAGCCGTCGCTGGGCCTCGCGCCGCGGATCGTCTCGCAGATCTTCGGGATGCTCCGGGACCTGGTGCGGGAGACCGAGCTGGCGATCCTGCTCGTCGAGCAGAACGCGCGCAGCGCCCTGTCCATCGCCGACGTCGGGGTCGTCCTCGGGCTGGGCCGCGTCGTCGCCACCGCACCCGCGGCCGAGCTCGCCGCGGACGACGCCCTGCGGCACGCCTACCTCGGATTCTGACCCTCCCTCGCGGGGAAGGAGCCTCATGCAGCAGTTCGTCAACACCACGCTGACCGGCATCGGGCAGGGGGCGATCTACGCCGCCTTCGCGCTTGCCCTGGTGCTGATCTGGCGGTCGACCCGGGTGGTCAACTTCGCCCAGGGCGCGATGGCGATGTTCACCACCTACCTCGCGCTGGCCGTCATCGAGCGGGGCGCGCCGTACTGGGTGGCACTGCTCGTCGCGCTCGCAGGCGGGCTGGTCCTGGGCGCCGGCGTCGAGCGCCTGGTCGTCCGCCGCGTCGCGGGGAACGAGATGGCGGCGGTCATCGTCACCCTCGGCCTGTTCGTCGCGTTCCAGGCGGTCGCGTCGATCCTGTTCGGCGCCACGTTCAAGTCCTTCCCCGCGCCCGTCGGCCTGCAGGGCTTCACGATCGGCTCGACGACCGTCGCGTTCACCCCGTTCACGGTGTTCATCCTGGTCTCGGTGGGCGTGGTGCTGGCCGGGCTGGTGGCGCTGTTCCGGTTCACGAACGTGGGCCTGCGGATGCGGGCGACGGCGTTCAGCCCGGAGGTCTCGCGGCTGCTCGGCGTGCCGGTCGGCCGGATGCTGACCCTCGGCTGGGCGCTGGCCGCGCTGGTCGGCTCGCTCGCCGGGCTGCTGATCGCAGGCGGGAGCCTCGTCTACCCGGCCTACATGGACACCGTGATCGTCTACGGATTCGTCGCCGCGGTGCTGGGCGGGCTGGACTCCCCCGGCGGCGCCGTGGTCGGCGGGCTCGCGATCGGGCTCGGGCTCAGCTACGTGACCGGGTACCTCGGCAGCGAGCTGGTGCCGCTGGCCGCCCTCGCCGCGCTGGTCGCGGTGCTGCTGGTGCGGCCGCAGGGGCTCTTCGCCCGGGCCGCGGCGAGGCGGGTGTGATGGCCGCCCCGGCGAACTCCCCCACCCGCTCCGATGCCGCCGAGACCGTCGAGGACGCCACCGGGCCGGGCCGCTTCGGGCGGCTGCGTCGGTGGCTGCCGAAGTCCGTCCTCGGCCGGCACGCACTGCTCGCCCTCGTCGGGCTCGTCGTGCTCGTGCTGGTGCTCGAGGCGACGCCGCCGTTCGCGAACTCCCAGTTCGCGACGATGTCCTACTACGCGATCGCGGCCGCCGGGCTGACCGTACTGACCGGGCTCAACGGACAGATCTCGCTGGGCCACGGCGCCCTGATGGCCGTCGGTGCCTACACGACCGGGCTGCTGCTGACGCCGGACGGGCTCCCGCTCGTCGTCGTGATGGTGATCGCGGCCGTGGTCACGGCGCTGGTCGGCGTCGTCGTCGGGGCCGCTGCGTCCCGGCTGCACGGGCCCTACCTCGCCGGGGCCACGCTCGCGTTCGCCATCGCCGTGCCCGGCCTCGCGATCTACTTCCACGACTTCCTCGGCGGCGAGCAGGGCATGCAGATCACCGCGCCACGGCCGCCGGCCTGGTTCTCCGACGCGGTGTACTTCCTGTCCGCCAACGAGACCTCCGGGGTCAAGTTCCTCGCCTACGTCGGCTGGGTGACCGCGCTGCTGGTCCTGCTGCTGCTCGCCAACCTGTGCTCGAGCCGGGTCGGGCGGGTGTGGCGGGCGGTGCGGGACGACGAGGTCGCCGCCGAGCTCGCCGGGATCAAGCTCGGCCGGGTGCGCGTGCTGGCGTTCACCGTGAGCGCCGCGTGCGCCGGGCTGGCCGGGGCGGTGCTGGGCGTCGTCGTGCGGCTCGCGGCGCCCAGCGGCTTCACCATCGTGCTGTCGATCGGGCTGCTCACCGCGGTCGTCGTCGGCGGGCTCGGCAGCCTGACCGGCGCGCTCCTCGGCAGCGCGCTGCTGGTGTTCCTGCCGCCCGCGATCACCGACGTAGGCACCTCGATCGGCCTGGACGACGTCCAGGCGGCCCAGCTGGCCCCGCTCGTCTACGGCGCGGTGCTCGTGCTGGTGATGCTCCTCGCGCCGTCCGGCGCGGTGGGCATCGCGAAGAGGCTGGTCCCCGGGTTCGGCAGGGGAAGGGGCCTTCGGGGCAGGTCCTCGAGGGATCACCACTCGACGAGGAGGTCGTGATGGGCAAGATCTGGCCCAGGAGAATCAGGCGGCGTCAGGCGCTGGGCGCGCTGGTCGCGAGCGCGGCGCTGGTGCTGGCCGGCTGCGGCGCCGGCGGGCGGCCCGCGGAGGGCACGAGCGGTGGCAGCGGGGGCGGTACCACCACCGGGCTGACCGCGGACACGGTGAAGGTCGGCGCGCACTTCCCGTTGACCGGCGTCGCCGCCCCGGGCTACAGCGAGATCCCCACCGGCACGAAGGCCTACTTCGACTGGGTCAACGCCAAGGGCGGCGTGAACGGCCGGAAGATCGAGTACGTCGTCCGGGACGACGCCTACAACCCCACCCAGACCAGCCAGGTCGTCAACCAGCTCGTACTCCAGGACCAGGTGTTCGCGGTGATGGGCGGCCTCGGCACGCCCACGCACAGCGCCGTCCTGGACTTCCTCAACGGCGAGGGAGTGCCGGACCTGCTCGTCTCGTCCGGCTCGCGGCTGTGGGACCAGCCGGAGAAGTACCCGCAGACCTTCGGCTTCCAGCCGGACTACGAGATCGAGGCGAAGATCCTCGCCCAGTACGTGGCGCAGAACTTCCCGCAGGCCAAGGTGGGCCTGTTCCTGCAGGGCGACGACGTCGGCGTCGACGCGGAGGCGGGCGCCCGGCGCTACCTGGAGAAGCAGATCGTCGCGGTGCAGCGCTACACCCCGGGCAACACCGACATCGCCCCGCAGGTCTCCGCGTTGCAGGCCGCGGGCGCGGACCTCGTGATCGGCTTCAACGTGCCGTCCTACACCGCGCTGTCCCAGCTGCAGGGGCTGCGGCTGAACTACAAGCCGCAGTGGGTGTACAGCAACATCGGCTCGGACGCGAGCCTCGTCGGCTCGCTGCTGGCGCGCTTCTCCCAGGGTTCCGTGACGGACGCCGGTCTCCTCGACGGTGCCATCACCGACAGCTACTTCGCCACCGTCGACATGCCGGACGACCCCTGGACCAAGCAGTTCGATGCGATCTGGAAGGCGAACGGGATCGGCGGGGAGCTCACCAACTACCGGATCTTCGGCATGACGCAGGCCTACACGTTCGTGCAGGCGCTGCAGGCCGCCGGGCCGAACCCGACGCGCGAGGGACTCGTCGCGGCCGTCGAGAAGACGGGCACGTCGCTGCAGGGTCCATGGGCGGCGCCCTACCGCTTCTCCGCCGACCGGCACGCGGGCCTGTCCGGGGTCCGGGTCACGAAGATCGTCGGCACCGGGCAGCAGCCGCTCACCGGGGTCATGGTGACGGACAACGGGGACGTCCCGGTGACGCCGTACACCGCTCCGGAGGCGATCCCGCCCGCGGACGGGATCCCGCAGCAGCCCGCCGCCGGCTGAGCCCTCGCCCCGTGAAGCAGGAAAGCCCCTCTCCCGCCGGGTCCTGGCGGGGAAGGGGCTTTCCTGCTGTACGGGCGGGGTGGCGGATCAGGCGGCCTCGCTGGTCAGGATGCGCAGGGCCGCATCCGGGTACTCCTCCGTGAGGTGGTCCACCAGGTCGCCCCGGCCCTCGGCGACCGCGGCGTTCACCGCTTCCACGTACTCGTCGTGCAGCGCCACGAGGCGCATCCGTACCTGCTCGCCCATCTCCGTGCCCCTCTCTTCGCTCTCGTGGACTTGAACGATTCCGAGAATCGGAACGTGTGCGGTTCCGACGCAGGTCACAAGGTGTTCCGGGCCACCCGGCCGGGTCAGCTGGTGAGGTTCAGCTCGAAGGAGTAGCGGCTGGCCCGGTAGAGGTGCGAGCCGTACTCCACCGCCTTGCCGCCGGCATCCCAGGCGGTGCGGGTCATGGTCAGCAGCGGTGCGCCCCGGGACTCCCCCAGGATCTTGCCCTCGGCGGACGTCGCGTTCTTCGCCCCGACGATCTGGTTCGCCATCCGCGGGATGTGCCCGGCGGAGCGCAGCAGGTCGTAGAGCCCGGAGCGCTCGAGGTCCTCACGGCGCAGCGGGAGGACGTCCAGCGGGACCGCGTTGTGCATGATCGCCAGCGGTTCGTCGCCCGCGTAGCGCAGCCGCTCGATCCAGGTGACCTCCGTGCCGAACGCGATGCCCAGTGCCTCCGCGACGACGTCCGTGGCGGGCCGGATCTCGATCTCGCGGATCTCGGTGCGCGGTTCCTGCCCGCTCTTGAGCAGGTCGTCGTAGAGGCTGGTCAGCTCGACCGGGCGGCGCACCTTGGGGTGCACGACCTGCGTGCCGACCCCGCGCTTGCGGATGAGCATGCCTCGTTCGACCAGGTAGGAGATGGCGCGGCGCATGGTCGGGCGGGAGACGCCGAGCCGGTCCGCGAGCTCGACCTCGTTCTCAAGGCGGCTTCCGACGGGCATACTGCCGTCCTCGATCTGCTGCTGGAGGCGGGTCGCCACCTGGTAGTAGAGGGGGACCGGACTGGTCCGATCGAGCGACACATCCGGCACCAACCCTCCGGAGGACAAGCGGTCCACGGCGTTACCCCCTCTGTATGTCCTTACAAATTATGTAAGGACAAACCATTGACGTACAGCTCATACGAGCGTACACCTGACGCGGTGTTCCGAGTCACAACCGACGGTCACGTCACAAGCCTGTCGGAGCACGCACGTCACACCGGTCCGCGTCATCCGGCGCGGGCCACCCGTCGGGGGACGGACCGTCGCGACGACGCGACGCAGACCCGAAAGGGAAGGACAACGATGTTCCGACACGGGAAGAGGTCGATCGGCCTCCTCGCCGCGGTGGCGTGCGCGGCACTCGTCGCGGCCGGCTGCAGCAGCCAGGGCGGCGCGCAGAGCCAGGCCGGCGGCACCGCCCAGGGCCAGCGGTACACCATCGCGATGGTCACCCACGAGCAGCCGGGCGACTCGTTCTGGGACAAGATCCGCGCCGGCGCCCAGCAGGCCGCGACCGACCTGAACGTGGACCTGAAGTACTCGAACAACAACGCCGCCGGCGACCAGGCCACCCTGGTCCAGAACGCCATCGACTCGAAGGTGGCCGGCATCGCCGTCACCCTCGCCTATGCCGACCAGGTCGGTCCGGCCGCCCAGAAGGCGGTCGCGGCGGGCATCCCGACGGTCGCGTTCAACTCCGGGATCAACGAGTACCAGAAGTACAAGATCCCGATGTACTTCGGCTCCGACGAGGACCTCGCCGGGCAGTCCGCGGGCACCAAGATGACCCAGGCCGGCGGCGGCAAGGCGCTCTGCGTCGTTCAGGAGCAGGGCTCGGTCGCGCTGGAGGCGCGCTGCGCCGGCGTCAAGAAGACCTTTCCGGCCACCGAGAACCTGCAGGTCAACGGCGCGGACCTGCCGTCGGTCCAGCAGACCATCGGCGCGAAGCTGCAGCAGGACCCGTCGATCACCTACGTGGTGACCCTCGGTGCGCCGATCGCGCTCGCCGCGCTGCAGTCCAAGACCGACTCCGGTAGCCAGGCCAAGGTCGTCACCTTCGACCTCAACGCGGACGTCGCGAAGGACATCCAGAACGGGTCGATCCAGTTCTCGATCGACCAGCAGCCCTACGTCCAGGGCTACATGGCCGTCCAGTCGCTGTGGCTGAACCTGACCAACGGCAACGACCTGGGCGGCGGCAAGCCGGTCCTGACCGGCCCGTCCTTCGTCGACAACACCAACATCACCAAGATCGCGGAATACGCCGCGAAGAACACCCGCTGAGCCCGCTCCACCCCGGGGTCGCCGCGCGGTGACCCCGGGGTGGGCCCCGATCCAGGAGTGCAGAGCGATGAGCTCACCCGTCGCGACCCCGCCGTCCCCCCCGTCCCCCCCGTCCACGTCCGCCAAGGGCGCCGAGCCCGTGCGCGTGCAGCGCTCGCTCGTCGCCCGCGTCCTCGCCCGCCCGGAGATCGGCGCGCTCGCCGCGGCGATCGCGATCTTCGTGTTCTTCTTCGCGGTCGCCCCGCCCTTCCGCACCGCCGAGGCCCTCTCCACGGTCCTCTACGCCTCCTCGACGATCGGCATCGTCGCCGTCGGGGTGGCCCTGCTCATGATCGGCGGAGAGTTCGACCTGTCCTCCGGCGTCGCCGTCACCACCTCCGCGCTGGCCTCGGCGATGATCAGCTACCAGTTCTCGCTCAACGTGTGGGTGGGCGTGCTGGTCAGCCTCCTCATCTCCCTCGCCATCGGGTTCGTCAACGGCTACCTGCTCGTACGCACCAAGCTGCCGTCGTTCCTGATCACCCTGTCCACGTTCTTCGTGCTGCAGGGCCTCAACCTCGGCGTCACCAAGCTGGTCACCGGCACCGTCGCCACCACCAACGTCAGCGACCTCGACGGCTTCGCCTCGGCCAAGGCGATCTTCGCCGCGGACATCCCGCTCGGCTTCATGAACATCAAGATGTCCGTCCTGTGGTGGCTGCTGTTCGTGCTGTTCGCGACCTGGCTGCTGCTGCGCACCCGCACCGGCAACTGGATCTTCGCCTCCGGCGGCAACCAGGACAGCGCTCGCGCGGTCGGCGTGCCCGTGGCCAAGGTGAAGATCGGGCTGTTCATGGGCGTCGGGCTGATGGCCTGGTTCCTCGGCCAGCACCTGCTGTTCAACTTCTCCACCGTGCAGGCCGGCCTCGGCGTCGGCAACGAGTTCATCTACATCATCGCCGCGGTCGTCGGCGGCGCGCTGCTCACCGGCGGCTACGGCTCCGCCATCGGCTCCGCGCTCGGCGCGTTCATCTTCGGCATGACCACCCAGGGCATCGTCTACGCCGGCTGGGACCCCAACTGGTTCAAGACCTTCCTCGGCGCGATGCTGCTGCTGGCGGTCCTGGTGAACCTCTACGTCAAGAACTACGCCTCGACGAGGAAGTGACCCATGACCGACACGATCGCCGACCATGCCGCACCCGACCTGCAGGTCGGATCCCCGCTCGTCGAGATGGAGAACGTCGGCAAGTCCTACGGCGCCATCAGCGCGCTCGAGGGCATCAACCTGACCGTCAACGCCGGCGAGGTGACCTGCGTCCTCGGGGACAACGGCGCCGGCAAGTCGACCCTCATCAAAATCATCTCCGGGCTGCACTCGCACACCGAGGGCACCCTGAAGGTCGACGGGGCGGACTGCCGTTTCGGCTCCCCCCGCGAGTCGCTCGACCACGGCATCGCGACGGTCTACCAGGACCTCGCCGTCGTCGCGCTGATGGAGGTCTGGCGCAACTTCTTCCTCGGCTCCGAGATCCGCAAGGGCAACTACCCGCTCGCCCCCCTGGACATCAAGGGCATGCGCGAGATCGCCGACGCCGAGCTCAAGAAGATGGGCATCCACGTCAAGGACATCAACCAGCCCATCGGGACGCTCTCCGGCGGGCAGCGCCAGTGCGTCGCGATCGCCCGCGCCGTCTACTTCGGCGCCCGCGTGCTGATCCTCGACGAGCCGACCGCCGCGCTGGGCGTCAAGCAGTCCGGCGTCGTCCTGAAGTACACCGCCGCCGCGCGCGACGCGGGCCTGGGCGTCGTCTTCATCACCCACAACCCGCACCACGCCTACATGGTCGGGGACCACTTCATCATCCTGAAGCTGGGCCGCCGGGTGCTGGACAAGAAGCGCAGCGAGGTGTCGCTGGAGGAACTGACCACCGAGATGGCCGGCGGCCAGGAGCTCGCCGAGCTCTCCCACGAGCTCAAGCGCTGAGGAAGGCACGACACGGGTGAGCAGCACGAGGAGGACCATCGGCATCGGCCTGGCCGGACTCGGCCGGATGGGCCGGATCCATGCCGACGACCTGGCCGGGCGGTGCGCCACAGGCCGCCTGGCCTGCGTCCAGGACGCCGATCCGGCGGTGGCCCGGGAGGCCGGGGAGAGGTACGGCGTGCCGTGGGTGAGCTCCTTCGCGGAGCTGCTCGCGCACGACGACGTCGACGCCGTCGCGATCGCGACCCCCACGGGGACCCATGCCGAGCTCACGGTCCAGGCCGCGCGGGCCGGGGTCGACGTGTTCTGCGAGAAGCCGATCTCGCTGGACCGCGCCACGACCGTGGCCACGGTGGAGGAGGTGGAACGCAGCGGGATCGTGTTCCAGGTCGGGTTCCACCGCCGGTTCGACCCGGACTGGGTCGCCGTCGCCGAGCGCATCCACGCGGGCGAGCTCGGGGACGTCGCCCTGTTCCGCACGTCGCTGCGGGACATGGCATCTCCCCCGGCGGCGTTCCTGGCCGGCTCCGGCGGCTTCTTCCGGGACGTCACGGTGCACGACCTCGACGTGGCCCGCTGGATGGTCGGCGAGGTCGTCGAGGTGACGGCGCACGGCGCCGCGGTCTCGGACCCGGAGGCGTTCGCCGCGATCGGTGACGTGGACACCGCGGTCGTGGTGCTGCGGTTCGCGAACGGGGCGCTCGGGGTGATCGACAACAGCCGGGCGTCGGGCTACGGGTACGAGTGCTCGACGGAGATCATGGGCAGCCGGGCGACGGCCCGGATCGACGCGCCGCACCGGCGGAACTACGAGTGGCGCACGCCGGGCGCGGCGACGACGGACCTCGTCAAGGACTTCCAGGAGCGCTACCCCTGGGCCTACGCCGAGGAGCTCGACGCGTTCGCGCGGTGCGTGCGGGACCGGACCACGCCGCGGGTGTCCGGCGCGGACGCGCTCGCCGCGTTCGACCTGGCCGAGGCGGCCAACCTGTCCTGGCGGTCCGGCCGGTCCGTCGCCGTCCGGTACGCCGGGCGCGGCTACGAGCTCGCCGGGGCGACCGTGTGACGGCGCCTCTGCCCCGTCACGGGGTCCCTGCAGGTCGATGAGGTAGGGCGGGGCGATGACCGGGCGGGCCCGTCGTGCCGCGTACCGCCAGGTAGGGAGCGAGGATCTCCTCGCGGTGCCCGGCCCGGCCCCCGTCCAGGCGTTCCACGACGGCGTCGACGGCCCACTCGCCGAGCGCACGCGTGTCCTGCCCGACGGTGGTCAGGTTGACGTGGGCCATCCGGGAGAGCGGGTCGTCGTCGTAGCCCATCACCGAGATCGTCCCGGGGACGTCGACGCCCGCACGCTGCAGTGCGTCCAGCAGGCCGACGGCGCACCGGTCGTTGAAGGCGACCACCGCGGTGGGCAGGGTGTCCGCCGCGAGCAGGTCCCGGGTGGCGTCGATGCCGGTCGTCTCGGTGCCGTCCGCCCCCGGCAGCACCCGGATGCTCGCGCCGAGGCCGCGGGCGCGCATGGCGCCGAGGTAGCCCTCGCGGCGGTCCTGGGCGATCGTGCCCGTGCCCGCGTCCAGGTAGGCGATGTCGGTGTGGCCGAGTCCGTGCAGGTGGTCGACGGCGAGGGCCGTCCCGTCGGTGTCCGGCACCCGCACGACGTCGACGCCGTCGGCGTCCTCCCCCAGCCTCCGGCACAGCACGACGACGGGGACGGACGCGGCGAGCGCGGCGAGCCGGGGCACCGGGGCGTCCGGCCCGATCAGCAGGAGCCCCTCGCAGCGGGAGTCCAGCAGCGTCTCCACCGCGCGGTCCTCGCCGCGGCGCCGGGTGATCGTGCTCAGGACGAGGTCGTAGCCGCGGCCTTCGGCCCGGTCCAGGACCTGCTCGGCGACCTCGGCGTGGAACGGGCTGCGGACGTCGATCAGCAGGCCGATCAGCCGGCTGCGCCTGCTGGCCAGCAGGCTCGCCGCGCGGTCCGGCCGGTAGCCGAGCCGCCGGGCCGTCTCCAGCACCCGGCGCCGTGTCTCCGCGCTCGGTCCCGGGGCGTTGCGCAGGACCAGCGAGACCGACGCCGTCGACACCCCGGCCGCGGACGCGACGTCGTCCAGCCGGACCCGCCTGGCCGCACCCGTCATCCTCTCGGACCCCCTTGACACGATCTTCCCGGCCGCCTCACCATAGTGGAACTTAAAGCGCTTTAAGTCCAGCGGCACCGCCGTCTTCCCAGGAGGTCCACGATGACCGGCTCCGTCCAGCCGCCGGGTCTGCGGCCCGGCACCACCGCGTCCGACACCTCCTGGCCCGCCGCGGCCTGGCTCGATCCGGCGGACGCCCGGCTCGAGGACCTGTGCGCGGTCGTCGAGCAGGAGACCGATCCGGCCGAGTACCCACGCGCGGAGATCGTCCGCGGGGTTCCCGTGTACGCCGCCCGGGCCCTCGCCGTCGGGGACCGCCGGGACGTCCAGGCCGAGCTCGTGCACGCGCTGCTCGACGGGCCCGGGATCGTCGTGCTGGCCGGCGCCTTCGAGCCCGCCGTCGTCGACCGGGTGTCCGAGGCGTTCCGCGGGCTGATCGAGGCCCAGCGCGCCTCGGGCGCCGTCGCCGGCGACCACTTCGCGGCCGCGGGCAGCAACGACCGGGTCTGGAACGCGCTGGAGAAGCTGGCCGTCGCGGACCCGGACGCCTTCGCGGCGTACTACGCGAACGACGCGCTCGCGCTCGTCTGCGACGCGTGGCTCGGCCCGGACCACCAGGTGACGTCCCAGGTCAACGTCGTCAACCCCGGCGGCGCGGCACAGAGCCCGCACCGGGACTACCACCTCGGCTTCCGGACCACGGCCGGTGCCGCGCGCTACGCCGCGCACATCCACCGGCTCACCCCGGCGCTGACGCTGCAGGGCGCGGTCGCGCACGTCGACATGCCGCTGGAGAGCGGCCCGACGCTGTACCTGCCGCACTCGCAGAAGTACCCGCACGGCTACCTGGTGGCGGACCGCGAGGAGTTCCGCGAGTACTTCCAGGCCCACCACGTCCAGCTCCCGCTCGCGAAGGGCGACGCGGTGTTCTTCAACCCGGCCCTCCTGCACGGCGCCGGAACGAACCGCACCGCCGACGTCCGCCGGATGGCCAACCTGCTCCAGGTGTCGTCGGCGTTCGGGCGCGCGATGGAGACCGTGGACCGGGCGCGGGTCAGCACGGCCGTCCTGCCCGCGCTGCGCCGTCTCCGGGACGCGGGCGCGTCGGAGCGCGAGCTGGCGAACGTGGTGGCGGCCGCGGCCGAGGGCTATGCATTCCCCACCGACCTCGACCGGGACCCGCCCGTCGACGGCCTGGCCCCGCCCTCGCAGGCGGACCTGCTCCGCGCAGCGGTGGGCGAGGGCTGGGACGACGCCCGGTTCGCCGCGACGCTGGCCGAGCACACCGCGCGGCGGCACGGATGATGCTCGCGGGAAAGATCGTCCTGGTCAGCGGGGGGACGTCCGGGGTCGGCGCGTCGGCGGCCCGGGCGGCGGCCCGCGAGGGCGCGTCCGTGGTGGTCACGGGACGCCGCCGGGAACAGGGCGAGAAGGTGGCGGCCGAGTTCGGTGGCCGGTACGTGCCGTGCGACGTCGCGGACGTTCCGCAGGTCCGGGCCGCGGTGGACGCGGTGGTCGCCGAGTTCGGCCGGGTCGACGGGCTGGTCAACGCGGCCGGCCTGACGTCCCGGGGCACGCTGCTGAACACCACGCCGGAGCTGTTCGACGCGCACATGGCCGTGAACCTGCGGGGGCCGTTCTTCCTGATGCAGGCCGTCGTCGCGGACATGGTGCGGCGCGGCGAGCCGGGCGCGATCGTCAACGTCATCTCAGAGGCCCGCCGGGGCGGCGCGCCCGTCCTCGCGCCGTACGTCGCCGCGAAGGCCGGGCTCGCCGGGCTGACCAGGAACGCCGCCTACGCGCACCGCGGCGACCGGATCCGGATCAACGGCCTGGACATCGGCTGGACGGACACCGCCGGCGAGGACGCCACCCAGCGCGAGTTCCACGGCGCGGGCGACGACTGGCGCGAGCAGGCCGCCGAGAAGCTCCCGCTGGGACGGCTCGCCGACCCCGACGAGATCGCCGACATGATCGTTTTCCTGCTGTCCGCCCGCAGCGGCGTGGTCACCGGGTCCGTTCTGGACTGGGACCAGGCCGTCGTGGGTGCCCATGACTGAGAGGTGTCAGACCATGACCACTGCGCGGATCGCCGGCGCCCCCATCTCCTGGGGTGTCTGCGAGGTACCGGGCTGGGGCCACCAGCTCACCCCGGAGCGTGTGCTCCGCGAGATGACCGAGGTCGGGCTCGTCGCCACCGAGTTCGGGCCGGACGGCTTCCTGCCGCCGGACCCGTCGGACATGGCGGCGGTGCTCGAGCGGCAGGGTCTCGAGGCGGTGGGCGGCTTCACCCCGCTCCTGTTGCACGTGCCGTCGCACGACCCGGTGCCGGCCGTCGAGCGGCTGCTGGCGAGCTACAAGGCGTCGGACGCGGACACGCTCGTACTCTCCGCGATCAGCGGCGCGGACGGCTACGACTCCCGCCCCGACCTCGACGAGACCGGGTGGGCGACACTGCTCGCCAACCTGGACCGGCTCACCGAGGTCGCGGCCGCGCACGACGTGGTCGCGGTGCTGCACCCGCACGTCGGCACGATGGTCGAGAACGGCGACGAGGTGCAACGGGTCCTCGAGGGCTCGTCGGTCTCGCTGTGCCTGGACACGGGGCACCTGCTGATCGGCGGCACGGACCCCGCGGAGCTGACCCGGCAGGCGCCGGAGCGTATCGCGCACACCCACTTCAAGGACGTCGACCTGGGGCTGGCGCGGCAGGTCCAGGACGGGCGGCGCAGCTACACCGAGGCCGTCCGGGAGGGCATGTACCGGCCGCTCGGCACGGGCGACGTGGACTTCCCCGCGATCGTCGGGCACCTGCGCGCGCAGGGCTACGAGGGCTGGTACGTCCTGGAGCAGGACACCATCCTCACCGAGGAGCCGACGGGCGAGGGCCCGATCGCGGACGTGCACACGAGCGTGGAGAACCTCCGGTCCGTCCTCCGCTGCTGACGCCGCCCGTGTGCGGAAACGGTTGCGGGGCGACGTCTTCCGCGCACGAGCGCCGGAGGCGCCCGTGGTCACCGCCAGTGCGTGGGCCGGCTCAACGCGGCGGGTAGCCGCGTGGCGGCGTCGCCGCGGGCGGCGTTGACCTGGAACCGGGTGAGGAAGAGGCAGTCCGTGAGGTCCGCGCCGCGCAGGTCGGCACCGCGCAGGTCCGCGCCGATGAGCTCCGCGCGGCGCAGGTCCGCGCCCCGGAGGTCGGCGCCGATCAGGTAGGCCCCGCGCAGGTTCGCGCCGCGCAGGTCCGCCTTGCGCAGCTTCTTGCCGATCATGTCCGCGCCCCGCCGGATCTGCGTCCGGCCCGGGACCGCCGCGCGCACCAGCTCGCCGGTCTGCAGGAGCAGCTCGTTCACCTTCCTGCGGTGATCCGGGACGTCGACCTGCGCCAGCGTCGCGGCGTCCCGCGCGCAGAGGTCCTCGGTCTCGGCGAGCCGCACGCCGAGGTCCGCGTGCAGCGCCGCCGCCTCGTCCCGCGCGAGCGCCTCGGTCAGGTACCAGCGCAGCTCGTGGAGCTGGCGCATGGTCGAGAAGGCCGCGAACATGTCCGGCGCGATCGCGGGAGTCGCGCGCCAGTCGTCCCCGCCGAACGTCACCTGGGTGACCTGCTGCCCCGCGCCGAAGCAGTCGAACACGGTGCAGCCGGTGAACCCGCTGCTCCGCAGGTCCGCGTGGATGCCGCACCGGAAGTCCTGCTGCAGGTTCCCGCAGGCCTGCCCGGCGGGCTTGTCGACGGCGAAGTCCGACGACCGCGCGAACGCCGGGGCCACGCAGCACAGCCCCGCGCAGCGGCAGCAGTCCGCGCGCAGTTCCTGGGTCACACACTCTCCTGGCAGGACGAAGGGCCCGGATGGACGCGCTGCACCCTACGCCCTGGTGACGATCACGATCCTCGATGCTCCACGCCGGTGCCGGCCGCCAGCAGGGCCGCGACCACCGCCACCGCCGCCAGCAGCAGGAACAGCGCCGGATACCCGCCCAACGCGCCGGCCAGCACGGCCCCGGCCCAGGGCGCGACCGCCGTCGCGACCATCGCGGGCGCGGACAGGATCCCGCCGAGCCGCCCGTAGTGCTCCGTGCCCCAGCGATCGCTCACCGCCGTGGCCTGCAGCAACGTGAAGACCCCCCGGGCGGCGCCGGTCAGCATCGCCACGGCGACGAGCAGGCCGACCGGCCCGGGCAGCAGCCCGAGCCCCGCGGTCGTCAGCGCCATGACACCGAGCACGAGGACCGCCCGGGGCCGGGGCGCGATCGCCGCCAGCCGGCCGTAGCCGAGCCGCCCGAGGACCTGCCCGATCCCGCCGAGCCCGAGTGCCCACGCGGCCGCAGTCGTCGAGAGCCCCCGGTCGATCAGGAGCGGCACCTGGTTCACCACCACCGCGAACGCGGTGAACGCCCCCAGCCCGACTGCCACGACGAGCAGCACGAACGGCCGGCTGCGGACGATCGAGTCGGGGGTGCCCGTCGCGGGCGACGGTTCCGCCGCCGGCCACGGGCCCCGCAGGCCGAGCAGGTGCGCCGGGATCGTGATCACCCCGAGCACCACGGCCAGCACGAGGTAGGTGTCCCGCCAGCCGAGATGCCCGAGCAGGGTCGCGGTGAGCGGCGCGAAGACGGTGCTGGACAGACCCGCGAGCAGCGTGAGGGTGGTGAGGGCGGTGACCCGGCGGCTCCCCCACCAGCGGGTCAGCGCCGCGAAGGCCGGCGGGTAGAGCGTCCCCGCCATCGCCACGCCCGCGAGTACCCACGCGGCGAAGAACAGCGGCAGCGAACCGGCGAGCGCGATACCCGCGACGGCGGGGACGGCGAGCGCGGAGCAGGTGGCCATCAGGACCCGCGGACCGCGACGGTCGAGCAGTCGTCCGGCCGGGATCCCGAGCAGCGCGGACACGACGAGCCCGAGCGAGAACGCGGCGGTGGTCTCGCCGACGGACCAACCGGTGTCCGCCGCGATCGACGGCGCGAGCACCGGGAAGGCGTAGTAGAGGACGCCCCAGCTGGTCACCTCGGTGACGCAGAGGACGGCGAGCACCCGGCGCAACCCGGCAGGGCTCAGTTCCGGGGCCGCGATGCTCATCGCCGACAGCGTGCCTTGCGAGCGAACACCGCGCCGGACCGGGGTCGGCGGACCTGCCCGGACGGCGGCCGCCGGTGGTCGGCGTCAGGCGCCCGGGCCGCGCCGCTCGAACGTCGAGGACAGCCGTGAGCGCGTGGTGCTCAGCAGCAGCGCCAGCTCCCCGGTGATCCGCTCGGCGTCCGCGGAGAAGCGCCGCTCCCGTTCGCATTCGGGCAGCTCACGGTAGGTGTCCACCAGAACCTCGAGCGCGTCGAGCAGATCGGCGATCGCGGCGGAGCGCGCGCTCGCGGTCGCCGTCAGGACGTCGGGGGCCATGCCTTCCATGGATACGGCACCCGATCGCATCGGCCATCACCTCGGCGCTACGAAGTGATGACGGGGCGCACAGGATCCCGTAACCCAACCGCCACACATCAGCCCAGCAGGGGTGAGAGCCGCTCGGCGTGCTCCCGCAGCAGCTCGACGAGCTCCGGGTTCGGCTCGGCGACCCGATGCGCCGGACCGGACAGGGCCAGCCCCGCGACCAGCCGGCCGTCCGGCGCCCGCACCGGGACCGCGAGGCAGCCGCGGTCCGCGCGCAGCTCGCCGCACTGCCGGGCGATCCCCTCGCGCGCGACGGCGTCCAGCGCGATCGCGAGCTCCGTGGTCCCGGACACGGTGTGTTCGGTGAACACGCGCAGCTCCCGCACCAGCGCCCGCCAGTCCGCCTGTTCGGCCAGCAGCAACCGCCCGAGCGCGGAGACCTGCGGGTACCGGGCGAGCAGTGCGGCGTCGCTCGGCGGATGGTCCGGGTCCGGGTCGACCAGCACGACCTGGCCGGAGCCGAACGACGCCAGGTGCACGCCCCACCGGACCAGCCCCCGCAGATGATCGACGACGGCGCGGGCGGCGGTGGGCGGCGTCGTCACGACGGGGACGGCGAGCCGGGCGGCGCGGCGGCCCAGCGCGAACCCCTTCAGGTCCGGCAGCCGGACCAGGTACTCCTCCCCGACCAGCAGGTTCAGCAGCCGGTAGGTCGTGGCCTGCGGGAGCTTGAGCGCCGCGGAGATCTCCTTCGCCGTCACCCCGGGGCCGGTCGCGACGACCTCCTCCAGCACGGCGAGCGCGCTGCGCACGGCCCGCGGCTGCCGGCCCGACAGGGGAACGGGAGCGGTCACGACGCCGCCTCCGCGGGAGGAAGCACGTCGGCGGTCACGACGCCGCCTCCGCGGGAGGAAGCACGTCGGCGGTCACGCCGCCGCCTGCCCGAGGACGTCCTCGGCGACCGTCTCGTCGTACACCCCGATGGCCGCGATCCGGTCCGGACGCCACAGCCGCAGCCAGCCGAACCACACCCCGCCCACCGCGACCACCGCGGCCAGCACGACCACCGCCGGCCGCGACCCCGCGACGAACACCACGAGGACGATCAGCAGGATCGGCACGATGACGGCCGTCGCGGCCACCGCGGGCCACGTCAGCTCGCCGATGCGGTGCAGGAACACCGGCGCGGCCAGGCACACCAGCAGGTAGGCGACGAGGAACCCACAGGTCGCGAGCGTCAGCAGGGCGACGAGTGTGACGCCGATCGGCACGCCGGACACCACCGGCACCGCGAGCATCGCGACGACCACGGGCAGCGCGACGGCCAGCGCCACGTGCGGCGTGTGGAAGCGCGGGTGGGTGCGGCCGAGGGCCTGCGGGGCGACGCCGTCCCGGGAGAGCGAGAAGAGCACCCGGACCAGGGCCGTCGCCGTCGCGAGGGCGCAGGCGAAGAACGACATGATCAGGCCGGCGTCGAGCAGCGCGGGGATCCAGGACCAGCCGCGGGCCGTCGCCAGGGTCAGCACGGGTTCGGCCTGGCCGGCGAGCCCGCCGGGCGTCGTCGCGAACCCGACGACCTGCGTCTGCGCGGCGAACAGGTACAGCACGCCGCTGACCGCGGCCGTCAGCCCGACCGCGCGGGGGACGCTTCGGAACGGCCGGCGCGCCTCGGCACCGAGCGCCGTCGCGACCTCGAACCCGATGAACGCGGCGAGCGCCGGCAGGACACCGGCCGCCACGCCACCGATCCCGGCCGCCGGCACGGGTGCGACCGCTCCCGGCGCCGGGCCGCTGAGCAGCAGCAGCGCGAACACGACCACCATCACCGTGATCGACACGCTCTCGACCAGCAGCACCACCCGGGCGGACAGCCGGACCCCGCGCAGCGCCAGCGCCCCGACCAGCAGGCCGACCACCACGACCGCGACCGTGACCACGACCCGGCCGCCCGGGAGTCCGGACCGGGCCAGCAGCGCGTCGAGGTAGGCGCCGACCCCGGCGAGCGCGGCGGCGGCGAGCAGCCCGTAGCCGACCAGGAGGGCGATCCCGCAGGCGAACGCGGCGCCGGGGGCGAGGCCCTTGGCCGTCAGGCTGTAGAGGCCGCCGGGAGCGGCCATGCGGCGGGTGAACCGGCTGATGCAGCCGGCGATGAGCAGTGCCAGGACGGTCGCGATCGCGAAGGACCACACGGTCCCGCCGCCCGCGGAGGCGGCGACGATCGCCGGGGTCGCGGCCATCGCGGCGGACGGCGCAGCCCCGGAGACCGACTGCGCGACGACCTCCAGCGGCCCCAGCCGGCGGCGCGCCAGCCCGTGCACGGGCGAGCGGTCCCGCAACCGCAGAGACCTGCCGCCGCGCATGAGGCCTCCTCTCTCACCGGGTCCGGTGAGCGTAGATCGGCGACGTCACCCACGGAAAGCGCCGCGATGACCAGCGACGACGGGTCGAACGAGAATTCCCGCCGGCCGATTCCCGGGCCGTGGGAACGCGCCTCCGGGCGATTCGCGGACCGGAGAACGTGCTTTGACTCACCCCCCGGATCCGGCGACGGTCCTCCCACATCCCCTGACATCCGGAGCTGATATGAGCACGGACCGTTCGCACACCCTCTCCGGTCGGCTCGGCGTCGGATCGATCGTCTTCATGGTCGTCGCCGCCGCGGCGCCGCTGACCGTCATCGCCGGGACCGTCCCCCTCGGCCTCGCCGCCGGCAACGGCGCCGCCTTCCCGACGACGTTCGCGCTCTGCTGCGGGATCCTGCTGCTGTTCGCGGTCGGGTTCTGCGCGATGAGCCGCCACGTCCCGGAGGCCGGCGTTCTACGCCTACGTCCAGCGCGGGCTCGGCCACGCGCCCGGCCTCGGCTCCGCGTTCCTCGCCCTGGTCACCTACACCGCCGTGCAGCTTGCCGTGTACGGCTGCATCGGGGCCGTGATCGACGGCCTGGTCCAGCACCACGGCGGGCCGGCCGTGCCGTGGTTCGTGTGGTCGGTGCTGGTGCTCGCGATCGTCGGGTCGCTCGGCTACCGGCACATCGAACTCAGTGGCAAGGTGCTCGGCGTCCTGCTCGTGGCCGAGGTCGCGATCGTCCTGGTGTTCGACGCGGTGGTGGTCGGGCGGGGTGAGCATCTCTCGACCGCGTTCCTGCAGCCGCCGCAGGTGGTCTCCGGCTCGCTCGGGATCGCGATCATGTTCGCGATCGCGTCGTTCATCGGGTTCGAGGCCACCGCCGTCTTCCGGGACGAGGCGAGGGACCCGGGGCACACGATCCCCCGCGCCACCTACCTGGCGCTGATCCTGGTCGGCGTCTTCTACACGCTCTCCAGCTGGTCCGTCGTGTCCGCCTGGGGAGACCCGGCCGCCGTCGAGGCGGCCGGCGCGGACCCCGGGAACATGATCCTGACGACGATCGCGAACACCCTCGGCCCGGTCGGCGGCGATGTCGCCCAGATCCTGCTGGTGACCAGCCTGTTCGCGGCGATCCTGTCCTTCCACAACGTCCTGGCCCGGTACTTCTTCGCGCTCGGCAACTCGCGGGCGCTCCCCGCCGCCTGCGGGCGCAGCCACCCGAGGCACGCGTCACCGCACGTCGCCTCGCTGACCCGGTCCGTGTCCGCGCTCGTGTTCGTGGTGGTCTTCGCGATCGCCGGGATGGACCCGGTCGCCCAGGTCTTCGCCTGGATGGCCGGCACCGCGACCCTCGGGGTGCTCGCCCTGATGGCCCTGACCTGCGTCGCCGTGCTGGTGTTCTTCCGCCGGACCGAGGTCGATACCCGGCCGTGGCACACGGTCGTCGCCCCGCTGCTCGGGCTCGTCGGCCTGCTCGTGTGCCTCTGGTTGACCGTCTCGAACTTTCCCACCCTGATCGGCGGTTCGCCGGGGCTGGCCGCCGGGATCGGCGCGGTGCTGGTGCTCGCGTTCGTCCTGGGCGCAGTCTGGTCGCGGCGCCGAACTCCTGATCCCGTCACCCCCGCCCCGGCCGTCGAAGCGGCCTGAGAGGACACGACATGACGACCCTGGAGACCCGCACCCACGCCCTGGAGATGACGAGTGAGGCGGAGGTGAGCGCCGTCCGCGAGGTGCTCGTGGACGCCGGGCTGCTCACCGAGCACGTCCGCTACGCCTTCTTCGCGCCCGAGGAGCCCGCCAAGGCCGACGTCCTGGCCGGGACTCCGGTGGACCGCCGCTTCCGCGCCGTCCTGCTGGACCTCGCTTCCGGACGCTCGTGGGACACCGTCGTCTCCGCGACCTCCCGGACCGTCGTCAGCAGCCGGGAGCTCGACCCCCCGCGCGACGGCCAGCCGCCGATCATCGACACCGAGTTCGAGCTGATCGAGGACATCCTCAACGCCTCGCCGAACTGGCTCGCCGCGCTGGGGAAGCGCGGCATCGAGCCCGCCTCGGTTCGTGCCGTCCCCCTGTCCGCGGGCGTCTACGACTACCCGGGCGAGGTCGGCAGGCGGATCGTCCGCGCGTTCGGCTTCCGGCAGGACCACGAGAAGGACCACCCGTGGGCGCACCCGATCGACGGGCTCGTCGCCTACGTCGACCTGACCGCGCGCTCGGTCGACCGCGTGATCGACTCCGGCGTGGTGCCCGTGCCGTCGACCGCCGGGAACTTCGACGACCCCGAGGTCCAGGGCCCGCCGCTCGACCTGAAGCCGATCGAGATCACCCAGCCCGAGGGCCGCTCGTTCACGGTCGAGGACGGCCGGGTGCGCTGGGGGAAATGGGACCTGCGGATCGGGTTCAACGAGCGCGAGGGCCTGACCTTGCACCAGGTCGGCTTCGACGGCCGGCCGATCGTCTACCGCGCGTCGGTCGCGGAGATGGTGGTGCCCTACGCCGACCCCGCGCCGGTGCGGTTCTGGCAGAACTACTTCGACTGCGGCGAGTACATGTTCGCCCGCTACGCGGACTCCCTGCAGCTGGGCTGCGACTGCCTCGGCGACATCCACTACACGGACGCGGTGATCGCGGACGACCTCGGCAACCCGAGGACGATCCAGAACGCGATCTGCATGCACGAGGAGGACTACGGCGTCCTCTGGAAGCACTCGGACATGTTCACCGGCTCGCGCGAGGTCCGCCGTCAGCGTCGCCTGGTGATCTCGTTCTTCACCCCGATCGGCAACTACGACTACGGCTTCTACTGGTACCTCTACCTCGACGGCACCATCCAGCTCGAGGTCAAGGCCACCGGCATCGTGTTCACCGCGGCCTACCCGGAGGGCGGCAACGAGTACGCGACGGAGGTCGCGCCCGGTCTCGGCGCCCCGTACCACCAGCACCTGTTCTCGGCCCGGCTGGACATGACCGTCGACGGTACGCGCAACGCCGTCGACGAGGTGGAGGCCGAGCGGGTCCCGATGGGCGAGGGCAACCCGTACGGCAACGCGTTCCGGCAGAGGCGGACGCGGCTGACCCGGGAGTCCGACGCGCAGCGGGCCTCGGCGCAGGGGTCGGTGCGCACCTGGCACATCGTGAACCCGGACAAGCGCAACGCGCTCGGCCAGAACGTCGGCTACGCCCTGCACCCTGAGGGGAAGGCGACCCTGCTGGCGGACGACGCGTCGTCGATCCACGCCCGGGCGACGTTCGCGACCAACGCTCTCTGGGTCACGCGGTACGACCCGGCCGAGCGCTATCCCGCCGGGGACTTCGTGAACCAGAACGCGGGCGGGGCGGGGCTGCCGGCGTGGGTGCGGGCGGACCGCCCGGTCGACGGCGAGGACATCGTCGTCTGGCACACCTTCGGGACCACGCACTTCCCGCGCCCGGAGGACTGGCCGGTCATGCCCGTCGACTACACGGGCTTCACCCTCAAGCCGGTGGGCTTCTTCGACCGCAACCCGGCCCTCGACGTGCCCCCGGCGGCGTCCGGCGGGCACTGCCGCGCGGGGAAGGACGACGGCGTGGTGCACGGTCCCGGCCAGGACCGCTCCGGCCACGGCGGCTGAGCCGGTGCGGTGGGCGGCAACCGGTGCCACCCACCGCGCGGCTGCCGGAAACCGTCAGCCGCTCTGGCGCTTGGTGTGGCTGCGGGCGCCGCGGCCCCCGTGCGCCGGCCCGGACCGCGGCCCGACGTGCGACGGGTCGGTCTTCCCGGCCTTCGCCCGACGCTCGGCGCGGTTGAGCGGCACCTCGGCCGGGGTGTCCGCCTCGAGGTCGGCGGGGTCGCCGGCGGCGGTGGGGTCGGCCGAGGTGGTGTCGGCGGAGGTGGTGTCGGCGGTACGGGGCGGCACGGACGGGGCGGGCTTCGACACGGGAGAACCTCCGAGGAGAATCAGCACACGGGCAACGACGTACGAGCTCAGAGGATCGCCGGCCCAGCGTAGCCGGGCGGGCCGCCCGGCCCGGAGGCACGTCGCCGTCACCGCGGGCGCTCGGCGAGCCGGGCCGAGTAGATCGAGTAGCCGTCGATCCAGCGGGAGACCCCGGTGGCCAGGACCGTGGCCGCGATCATCGGGATCATCAGGCCGAAACCGGCGTGCGTCAGCTCCAGGACGAGGACGAGCGCGGCGAGCGGCGCCTGCATCCCGGCCCCGAGCATCGCCGCGGCGGCGATCATCGCGTAGGCCCCGACCGGCCCGCCCGGCCAGAGCAGTGCCCACGCCGAACCCAGTCCGACGCCCAGCACCGCACCGGTGCTCAGCAGCGGTGTGAACAACCCACCGTACGCCCCGCTGCCCAGGCACAGGGCCGTGACCAGCGGCTTGAGCAGGAACAGCGCGAACGGGACGACGAGCGCGGGCGGGGCGGCGAACGCCTCCCGGGCCATCTCCTGCCCGTTGCCGAACAGCTGCGGGAAGGCCAGGCCGACCCCGGCCAGCACGAGGAACGCCCCGAGCGGCGCGACGAGGACCCACCGGCCCTTCGCGCCGTGGTGCGACACCCACGCGACCAGCCGGATGAACCCGACGGCGGCGACCCCGACCACCGGCCCGGCCACGAGTGCCCACACGAACGGCGACGGCCCGAACGTGAAGTCCGGGACGCCGGCGTACGTGGCGGAGGTGGGCAGGTACACCCAGCCGACGAGCGTCGCGATGCCCGAGCAGGCCAGCGCGGGCAGCATCACCGGCAGCCGGACGACCCCAACCAGCACCTCGGCGGTGAAGAGCGCGCCGCCGAGCGGGACGTTGTAGACGGCGGCGAGCCCCGCTCCCGCCCCGCACGCGACGAGCAGGCGCCGCTGCGCGGTCGAGAGGCCCGTCCACCGGGCGAGCAGGCTGCCGCACACCCCGCCCATCAGCTTCGGCGCGGCCTCCCGGCCGAGCGACGCCCCGAGCCCGACGACGATCTCCGAGAGCACCGACGTCCCCGCGCTGCGCCGGAAGGAGAGGGTCCCGTCGCCGGTCCAGACCGAGTCGTCGACGTCGGAGCGCAGGCCCGCGCAGAAGCGCCGCAGCAGGAACCAGCCCACGCCGCCGATCACCCCCGCGACGGCCAGGGCCAGGGTCCGGTGCAGCGGGGACGGGGTCGTGTCCCCGTAGGCCAGCCGCTGCACGCCGTCGAGGAGCAGCATGAGGAGCCCGCCGAAGAGCCCGGCACCGATCCCGGTGAGCACCACCGCCAGCCAGAACAACGGCGTGAGCGGGGTGTCCTCGTCGCCGGTCACGTTCGGCTGCTCCATCGCACCGCGGCCGGACGCGATGCGGTGGCCGATCAACGGCGGCGGGATCCTGCGGCGCTCGCCGCCGGCCGTCACGTCCGCACCTCGGGCATGGCCGGACCGTAACGCGCCCTCCGAGGAGCTCGCCGCCTAGAGCTGCACGACCGGCAGCACCACCCGGGAACCCCGGTGCTGCACCGTGCGCCGGCTCGGGACGAGTTCCGTCGCCGACGCGGTCGGCTCACCGGTCCCGGGGTTGCGGGCGAACCGCGGGAAGGCGCCACCGGAGACCTGCAGCCGGATCCGGGAGCCGGCCTCGAACCGGTGGGCGCAGGGGTCCAGGCCCACCGTCAGGCGGTGGGGCTCCCCCGCCGGGACCGACGCGTCCAGGCGCAGGAACCCGTCCGCGACGTTGTGCGAGCGGTTCCGGCCCCGCCGGTCGACGGTCACCTCGCAGAGCCGGACGAAGACGTCCGCGTGCGGGTTGTCCACGCTCAGCGCGAGCTCGACGCGCGGTGTACCGGCCACGTCGACCGCCACCGGCAGCGGGGCCGACGTGAACGTGACGACGTCCGGGCGCGCCTCCAGCTCCGAGTTCTCCCGGCGGCCGGTGGACCCGGTCATGACCCGCCCGCCGACGGCCGGGGTGGGGTCCGTGGGGTCGTACCGGAAGGTCGTCGCGCCGCTGTGGGACGGCTTCGCCTCCAGCCGCGCCCCCGCGTGCAGGTGGAACGCCGTGTCGACACCCGGCGGCGGCCACTCCGGCAGCTCCCGCCAGGTTCCGGCGTGCTGGACGCGGACCGGCTGCCGCGAGCGCGCCGCGGCGCCGGCGAGATGCTCGTCGAACCACGCCAGGGTCTCGCCGCTCAGCGTGCGGGCGCCCTTGAACTGGGCGTCCATGTGCGTCCAGTCCCCGATGGTCAGGGCGACGTCCACGCCGCGGCCGCGCAGCGCCGCGTACTGCTCGACCGTCTGGTCCAGAAAGATGTCCGACCAGCCGCCGGTCAACAGCACCGGCGTCTCGACCCGCTCCAGCGCCTCGCCGGCCCGGTAGGGCTCCCAGAACGGGTCCGAGTCGTCGTCCGCGTGCTCGAGCCATTCGCGGTACCACGGCGCGCGGCCCCGTAGGAGCGGTTCGGCGGCCGCCGGGAGCGGGAGGTCCCCGACGACGGCGGCGACCCTCTTGCCGGCCGTCAGCGCCTCCACGATCCGGCCCGGCCCCTGCGCCTCCTGCCCGGCGACTGTGGCCGTCCAGCCGAGGAAGTCGTTCAGTGTGAACGCCCCGCTGCCGAAGACGGCCCGCCGGAAGTCGTGCGGGCCGACCTGCACGACGCTCGCCCGCAGCTCCGGCGGCGGGTCCTGGAGCAGCGTCCACTGCGTCCAGCCGACGTAGGAGGCGCCGAGGGTGCCGAGGCGGCCGTCGAACCAGGGCTGATCGCGCAGCCAGGCGACGGTGTCCCGGGCGTCGTCCGTCTCCTGGGCCATCGGCCGGAACGTCCCCCCGGAGCCGAACGTCCCGCGGACGCTCTGCAGCAGCACGTGATAGCCGCGGGCGGCGAGCATCGCCCCCTGCAGCACCCCGCCCGGGAAGCCGCGCCCGTACGGGGTGCGGACGAGGATCGTGCCGTTGCGGGTGGCACCCGTCGGCGCGTAGTGGTCCGCGTTCAGGGTGACGCCGTCCCGCATCGGGACCCGCACCCCGCGCTCGACGAGGTGACCGGTGCGGGCCCCGGGCTGGCGCAACACCTTCGCGAGGACGGTGTCGAGGAGCCGGGCGCGGCGGCCGGGGATCTCGGGCGCGACGGGGGTGACCGGGGGCCGCGGGACGCTCATGACCACCGACGCTACCCGCCGCCACGGCGCCACGGCGCCACCGATGATCGTGCCGGGCGCGTGGGGGCCGTAGGTTCGCAGTCATGGTGCGCGCGATCAGGTTCCACGAGACGGGCGGTCCCGAGGTCCTCCGGTACGAGGACCTCCCGGTCCGCTCCCCCGGGCCCGGCGAGGTCCGCATCCGGGTCGACGCGGTCGGGCTGAACCGCGCGGAGGTCAACTTCCGCCGCGGGACGTACCTCGAGACCCCCCGGCTGCCCGCGGGGCTGGGCACCGAGGCCGCGGGCGAGGTCCTCGAGGTGGGACCGGACGTCGAGCGCTGGGCGCCCGGGGACGCGGTGAGTGTCGTCCCGGCCTTCTCGCAGAACGACTACCCGGTCTACGCCGAGGAGGCCGTCGTGCCCGCGGCGGCGCTGGTCGCCCGGCCGGACGGGATGGACGCGGTTACCGGCGCGGCGATCTGGATGCCGTACGTGACGGTGTACGGGATGGTCGCGGAGATCGTCCGGGTGCGGCCCGGGGACCACGTCGTGATCACGTCCGCGGCGAACAGCGTCGGGGTCGCGGCGCTGCAGGTCGTCCGCCATCTGGGCGCGATCCCGGTCGCGACGATCCCCTCCCCGGCGCAGCGCGACGCGGTGTTCGCGGCGGGTGCCGAGTCCGTCGTCGTCACCTCCGAGACGGACGACCTCGCGGCCGCGCTGCGCGCCGCGACCGGTGGGCGGGGCGCCGCACTGGTCCTCGACGCGGACGGCGGGCCGGCCGTGGCCGACCTGGTAAGCGCGTGCGCGCCGGACGCGACCGTGATCGTCCACGGCGGGCTCTCCGGCGAGCCGACGCCGCTGCCCGCCGCCGGGTACGCGCCCGTCTGGCTGCGGCGGTACCGGGTCTTCGAGATCACCGGGGACCCTGAGGCGCTGCGCCGGGCCGAGCACTTCGTCCGGTCCGGGCTGGCGACCGGGGCGTTCACCCCGCTCGTCGACCGGGTCTTCGCCTTCGACGACGTGGTCGCCGCCCACAAGTACGTCGACTCGCCGGACCGGGCGCCCGGGAAGCCGGTGCTGCGCGTCCGCTGACCCTGGCGCCGAGTTTGAGCGATTGTCAGGACATAGGGTTGACGGGTGCGCGGTCGGCCCCGACGATGGTCGTACCTGCTCGACGACCCGGAGGACCCGTCCGATGAAGCTCGGTGCCTACACCGCCTGCCTGCACGACAAGCCCCTGCCCGAGGCCCTGGGAATCCTGGCCGGGATGGGCCTGACCAGCGCGGAGATCAACTCCGGAGGGTTCCTGCCGCCCGTGCACCTGCCGATCGAGGACCTCCGCGCGAGCGAGACCGCCCGCTCGGAGTACCTCGGCCTCTTCGCCGGGCACGGCATCACGCTGACCGCGCTGAACTGCAACGGCAACCCGCTGCACCCGGACCCCGAGGTCCGCGCCAAGCACGGGCAGGACGTGCTCGACGCCGTCGAGCTCGCGGCGCTGCTGGGCGTCCCGCGCGTCGTCACGATGTCCGGGCTCCCGGGCACGAACGCCGCGGGCACGCTCCCGGCGTGGGCCGTGCTGCCGTGGGAGAGCGCGCAGCTCGACGTCCGGGACTACCAGTGGAACGAGGTCGCGATCCCCTACTGGCGCGACGTCCAGGCCCGGGCCGCGGACGCCGACGTCAAGGTCGCACTGGAGATGCACCCGCACAACATCGTCTACAACGCCGGCACGATGCTCCGGCTGGCCGAGGAGATCGGCTCGACGCACATCGGCGCAGAGATGGACCCGAGCCACCTGTTCTGGCAGGGCATGGACCCGATCGCCGTGATCGGCGCCCTGGGCGAGCTCGTGGTGAACGCGGCCGCGAAGGATATCCGCATGAACGAGAACGTACTGGTCAACGGCGTGCTCGACGACCGCTTCGGCCGCATCGCGCCCGACACCCCGGACGCGCTGGGCCTCGGCGGCCGGTACACCCTCAGCCGGTGGCCGCAGCAGTCCTCGTGGGACTTCGTGGCGGTGGGCCGCGGCCACGACGTCGAGTACTGGTCCCGGTTCCTGCAGGCCCTGCAGAAGGTGGACCCGGACATGGCCGTCAACATCGAGCACGAGGACCAGGAGCTGGGCCAGATCGAGGGCCTCTCCTCCGCCGCGCGGGTCCTGCTGCAGGCCGCCGCCGGCCTGTGACCCCCGCCGGCCCGCGGCCCTTCCGGGTCAGGGGCAGGTGGCGGGAGCAGGCTCGGTAGAACCCGGCCGGCGGCGGGCGAGGGCCAGGCGCAGGACGAGGGCGGGGGTCGCCGCCACGACGACCGCCAGGCCGTAGACCAGCGCGGTGATCCGCAGCCCGAACGCCGTGCTCGCGAACCCCGCCGCGACGGCCGGGACGCTGAACGCCAGGTAGGAGATCACGAAGGCGAAGGCGAACAGCGCCCCGCGCTCGTCGACCCCGGCGATCCGGGCGAACGTGCCGAAGGTCGCCAGCGACGAGGCCCCGAAGCCCACGCCGGCGACGAGGGTCCCCAGGGCCGCGAGCGCGACGGTCCCGGTCAGCACCCCGAACAGGGTGACCAGGGTGCCGCCGCCGAGCAGGGCCGCCGCCGGGACGAGCAGGCTCGTCGCCGGCCGGGAGCGCAGTGCGAACGCGGTGACCGAGCCGGTGCCGCACAGCATCGTGACGACCAGGCCGCCGACCAGGTGGTTCTGCAGGCCGAACAGGCTCGCCGCCACCGAGGGCCCGAGCGAGAGGTACAACCCGCCGAGCGCCCAGCTCGCCAGCATCACGGGCACGACGGGGGCCACGTCGGCCTGCAGTCGGGCCGGCACGCCGACCCGCGGCCGCAGCGACGCCAACGCGCCGGGCCGGCGGCCGACCGTCTCCGGCATGCGCAGCACGACGATCCCGGCGACGACCATCCCGGCCAGCAGCAGGGCGAAGACGAGGTGCGTGGGCGCGGGGGCGAACTCGACGAGCGCGCCGGTGCCGAGCGCCCCGAACGCCAGCCCCGCGGTGGGGGCGATCGAGTTGATCAGGCCGGCCCGGCCGGGCGTGTGCGCGGGCTCGTGGTCGACGAGCGCGGCGCCGAGCGTCGTCATGGCGGCGCCGGTGGCGACGCCCTGCAGGAACCGCGCGACGGACAGCACCGCGACGTCCCCGGCGAGGAGGAACAGGACCAGCGCCAGGGCTTCGAGCAGGATCGCGGCAGCGAGCACCGGGCGTCGGCCGACGTGGTCCGAGAGAGCCCCGACGACCAGCAGCGAGCCGAGCAGCCCGAACACGTAGATCGCGAAGACGAAGGTCAGCACCGAGGCCGAGAAGCGCCATTGCTGCTGGTAGACGACGTAGAGCGGGGACGGCGCGCTCGACGCGGCCAGGAAGAGCACGACGATCGCGGCGACGGCCGCGAAGGTGCGGGTCCGCGATCCCGCCCCTGTTCCAGCGAGGGTGGACATGCGACTCCTTGCAGCGATCTCTGCGTTAATGGGCTGACCGTAGCACGAACGCACAGATCGATGCGTTTAGTTGCCGCAGTGATCAGTGCAATAATGGGGCCATGTCCGCCAGCACCGCCGTCCAGAGCCGCCCCGGCGGCCGGTCCGCGCGCGTCCGCGCCGCCGTGCACCGGGCCGTCGGGGAGCTGCTGGCCGAGGACACGTCCGAGGCGTTGACCATCCCGATCGTCGCGGCGCGCGCCGGCGTCCATGCCACCACCGTCTACCGGCGCTGGGGGTCGATCGGCGACCTGCTCGCCGCCGTCGCCTCGAGCCGGTTCAGCGGCGACATCGTGGTGCCGGACACCGGCAGCCTGCGCGGGGACCTCGAGCAGTGGGCCGGGGACGTCGCGACGGACCTGCAGGATCCTGACGTGCTCGCGCTCATCCGGGCCTCGATCGGCGCCGGCGGCGCCGAGGGCGCCTGCGCCTGCAGCACGGACCGGCGCAACCAGCTGGCCGCGATGATCGAACGTGAGCAGGCGCGGGGTGGCACGCCACCGGACGTCGAGCGGGCCACGGACCTGCTGCTCGGCCCGCTCTACTACCGCGCGATCTTCACGTCCGCGCCCGGCGAGCCGGCGTGGGCCCGCGGCCTGGTCGCCGACCTGTTGCCATGAGTCGGCTCGCCGAACGCGCCGCCGCGGCGCTGGACATCCCCCTGCAGCACGCCCTGAAGGCGCGGGCGATCGATCCGGACGACCCGACGGCCGGGGTCACGTTCCCCGTCGAGGGCCTGGCGATCAACCCCGGCGGGACGCTGCACGCCGGCGCGCTGGGCGCGATCCTCGAACTCACCGGGTTCCTCGCGCTGCTCCCCCACCTCGCCCCGACCGAGCACGCGGTCACGCATCACATCTCGACGCAGGTCCTGAGCCCGGGCCGGGTGGGTGAACAGGTCGAGGTGACGGCGGAGGTGGAGCGGCGGACGAAGCGGCTGGGGTTCGTGACCGTCACCGCGACGATCGGGGACCGGCTGATCGCCCGCTCGCAGATCACGAAGTCCGTGATCGAGATCCGCTGACCCGACCGTCCCGCGCAGTCGGCCCGGCTACCCCGCGTCCTGCCGGGTGCACGATCATCGACGGCGACGAGGACGAGGAGGCCGGGTTGAGTCGGCCAGGAGACGGTGACGGTGCGCCTCCGGTGGGCGGCCGCGAACTGCGGGTGCACGGTGTCGCGGGGACCCCGCCCGAGAGCATGCTCGGGTTGCGCGCCGTCCTCGACGGGAGCCCGGGCGGGGCGGCCTGCGTCAGGCGGCCCCGTCCGGACGAGATCACGCTCTGGGACCCTCCGGGGATCGATCCCCGCCTGCAGGCGTGGTCCTGGAGCTCGCTCACGTCGGGCCGCTGGTACCAGGCGTTCTACCTGCTCCTGCTGCCCTTCATGATCGCGAACCTGGCGGGCTGGATGCTGCCGGCGGGACGGCCCGAGGACCCGGGCGAGCCGGCGCCGTACCGGGACCTGCGGCTGCGGTGGGCGACGCTCGTCGTCCGGCTCGTCGGGCTGCTCGTGACGCTCGTCTTCGTCGTCTCGGTGCAGATCGTGCTGGCCGATCTCGTCGTCTGGCAGTGGCTCTACCAGAGGCTCGACCGGCCGGTGGGGGTCGCCGGGATCGGCACGACGGCCACGGCGGCCGTGTTCCTGCTGCTGATCGTCCTGACCCGCATCCGCCCCCGTCCCGCCACCGCGACAGGGCGGCAGCTGCGGCCCTTCCCCTGGAGCCTCGTCGACGCCTCACGGGAGCGCCGGGCGCAGTGGCGCACCCCGCGCGACCCCGTCGGAGCCGGCTTCCTGATGCGCGAGCAGTGGCTGCTGTGGAACAGCGGCGCGATCAACGTGGCGCTCCGCAGGCTGCACCTCACGGCAGGGCTGGCCACGATCGCGCTGCTGGCCGCCGTCCCGGTCGGCCGCGCCGAGCCCAGCGCTCTGCGGTCGTGGACGCTCGCGCTCGGCCTCCTCGCCTGGGCGTCGGTCCTCGGCCTGCTCGCCTGGATCGGCCTGCGCCGTGGCCCGGGGGTGCAGGGCCGGCCGGCGACGGACACCGGCGACCCCGGCCTGCGGCTGCCCTTCCTCCTCGTGCGCTGGGCGACGTGGCCCCTCGCCGCCGCCGCGGTCGTCCTCGCCGCCCTGCTGCCCCTCGGCTGGTCCCCCGACATCGTCCGCAGGTGGGGCTCCCTGCCCGCCCTGCGCGGCACCGCGGTCTGGGTCACGGCCGCGGTCCTCGTGGGCATCCTCGTCCTGTACCTCCTGTGCCGACCGTTCCGCAGCGGGCGCCGGGCCGTGAACCCCGCGGCGATGCTCCTGATCGCCGCGAGCGTCGGCGCGGCGTTCGGCGCCGGCCTGATCAGCCGGGCCGCCGGGCTGGTCGGCGGGCTGGGCTCGTTCGCGCCCGCCGTCGACCAGTACGTGGGCTGGCTCGCCGTCGGGGTGACGACCGACCTCGCCGTGCTCGTCCCCTTCGCCGCAGTCCGCTGGTGGTGGCTCTCCCGGGACGGTGGCCGCGCGGTGGGCGTCCACCGGCTCACCGGCGACGGCTCGTGGCTGACCGCCGTGATCGGGGTGACCGGGGTGGTACTCGCCGTCGCCGGCGGCATCGGCTTCCTCGTCCGGGGCGGGATGCCGCCGGTGGACACCCTGCCGTCGTGGTTCGCCCTGACCGTCCTGGGGCTCCTGCTCGGACCGCCCCTCGTGGTGGCCTGCGTGCTGGCGGCGAGCCGCGTCCGGAACCTGGTGCTGGTCGTGCTCGCGGCGGTGGTCGTGGCGGCGGCGGTCGTGGCCGCGGTGCACTTCGGGCGCGGCTTCACCGTGCTCGGCGTCGCGCTGCCGCCGTCGACGTTCGCCGAGTTCTGCCTCGACGTCGCCGTCGTGCTGCCCACGGCCGCGGTCCTGGCCCGCATCTACGCCGGGCTCACCGACGTCGGCGCCCGGCGCGGGGTCGGTGTCCTCTGGGACGTCGGGACGTTCTGGCCGCGCTGGTTCCACCCGCTCACCCCGCCGACGTACTCCGACCGGGCCGTCCCGGAGCTGGACCGGCGGATCACGACGGAGCTCGAGGGCCCCGGCGCCACGCTGCTGCTCGCGCCCCACAGCCAGGGGACGATCATCGCCGCCGCGGCGGTCCTCCTGCACGAGCAGCCGCGGGAGGGGCTGGCCCTGCTCACGTACGGATCGCCGTGGCAGCACCTCTACGCCGAGTTCTTCCCCGCGCAGGTCCATCCGGTCGCGACGGACACGATCCGGGAGCGGCTGGACGGCCCGGCCGGCGCGCGCTGGATCAACCTGCACCGCGCGACGGACGCGATCGGCGGGGAGATCGACGGCGTCGAGCAGGCGGACGCGCTCGACGACCCGTGCGGCCGCAAGCACTCCGACTACTGGGTCGAGGACGAGTACGGCGAGGCGGCCGCACGCCTGCGCGCGATGCTCGCGGGGGATCCGGCACGCGACGGGCACCCGCCCGACGGTTCCGACGCGCCGGCCCCGGCCGAGCCCGCCGGAACGGGGTGAAACCGGCCTGGCCGCACCACGTCCGGGCGTCTTTTGGACGCGCCAGGTCCGTCCTGCGTCGCGGCCGTCCGAGGCGTGACACCCTGGGTCCAGGATGTCCGACGCATCCGGAGAGCGGGCCCGCATGGCAGAACCGACGACCGGCCGGGTGGCCCAGACCCGGGACCAGCATGATCCGCTGAGCGATCTCGCCCACGGGTCGATGGCCCTGCCCAACGGCGGGCGGATCCACTACACGCACCCGCGGGCCGCGATGGCGGTGCTCTACGAGACGAACTTCGACGCCACCGAGGAGTACCCGCCGTACTGGGCCGAGCTGTGGCCCAGCGGCGTCGAGCTGGCGCGTGCGGTCGCCGCCGCGCGGAACCGCAGCGGGACCGAGCTGACGGGGGCGAAGGTCCTCGAGCTCGGCTGCGGCCTGGGCCTGCCCGCGATCGCCGCGGCGATCGCGGGGGCGAAGGTCCTCGCGACGGACCGGTCCCCCGACGGCGTCGCCTTCGCGGCCGGGAACGCCCGGCGCTCCGGTGTCGAGATCGAGACGGCGGTCTGCTCCTGGTCCGAGCCCGCCCCGCTGGTCACCCGCGCGCCGTGGGACCTCGTGCTCGCGGCGGACGTGCTCTACGGGCACCGCAACGTCGTCGAGCTGCTGGACCTCTTCCCCCGGCTCGTCGGCCGCGGCGGCGAGGTGTGGCTCGCGGACCCGGGTCGCCCGCTCACCGCCGAGTTCCTCGACGGCGCCCGTGCGCGGTGGGGGTCGGTGTCCACACTGGTCACGGTGCCGACGTTCAACCCGGTCTCGGACGTCGACGACGACGACACCCCGGATCCCGTGCTCGTGACGGTGTACCGGCTCCGGAACCCGCGGTACTGATCGCTTCCCGGGTCAGCCCCTCCCGCGCACCGTGATCCCGTACTGGGAGATCTTGCGGTAGATCGTCGCCCGGCTCATGCCCAGCACCGCCGCGGCCTGGGTGACCGTGACGCCGGGCTCGGCCAGGCAGCGCACGATCTCGTCCCGCTCAAGGGTCTCGATCCGGCTCAGCCGGCGGGTGGCGCCGCTGAAGACGTCCGCGGCGAGGTGCCGGGCGTCGATGACGTCGGCGCGGGTGGCCGCCTCGCGCACGACCTCCTTGAGCTGCCGGACGTTGCCCGGCCAGTGGTAGGTGGTCAGGGCGCGGGACGCGGCCGGGGTGAACCGGATCCCGCGGCCGCGGACCTGGTGTCCGAAGAAGTGGGCGAGCGCGAGGACGTCGTCCGGCCGGTGCCGCAGCGCGGGCAGCTCGACCAGGGTGTCCACCAGCGCGGACAGGGGCGCGGGGATCCCCGGGAAGTCCTCGGCCGTCACGGCGAACGGGCGCCGCAGAGCCCCCTCCGGGGCGTGCGATCCGACCTCGCCGAACATCCGCCCCAGCTCGGTGGCCGCCCAGGACGGCAGCGAGTCCACGCGTCCGACGATCACGCTGGTGTTGTCCTTGCCCAGCTCCGGCGTCCAGAGCGAGAGCCAGGAGTCCGCGTCGCGGGGCTCCGGCGGCCGCGCGGTGAGCACCCGGCACTGCGGCCGGACCCGGCGGTGCGCGGCGGCGAGCAGCGCGGTCTTGCCGGTCCCGGGCTCCCCGACGACCCCGACGACGAGGTCCTCGGCGAGCGCGGCCTCGACCTCGGCGAGCGCGGTGGTCCAACCCTCCGAGAGGACGGGTTCGGCCGGGGCGCCGTCGTCCGTGCGGGCGTTCACGACGCGGAAGACCTCACCGCGTGGAACAGGCCGCGGGACGCTCCCCCGCGCCCGGGCGAGCATCAGCGCCGCCGTGTTCCCGGCCGCCATCTGGGCCAGCGCGAGCAGCAGGGCATCTTGCTCCTTCGACCAGGTCGTCAGGTTCACGCTGCCGACGAGATGCCCGCTCACCGGATCCAGTACCGGGACGGCCGCGCAGGTGTACCCCCACAGCCCGGTGCAGTAGTGCTCGTCCGCCCGGACGAGCGACGGCGCGCGGTCGGCCAGGGCGAGGCCGAGGCCGTTGGTGCCCGCCTCGCGCTCCGAGAACGCGAAACCCGGCGCGAGGTGCACCCGGTCCAGGGCCCGGACCAGCGACGACTCCCCGCAGAGCCGGCTCAGCACGAGCCCGCGGCTGTCCGTGAGCATGAGGCTGACGGGCTCGTTCGCGAGCGTCCCGTGCAGGCCGCGGAGCACCTCCTGGCCGCACTCGTAGAACAGCGAGCCGTCGTCGACGTTGCCGGCGAAGACCGGCTCCACCGCATCCAGCGAGACCCCGTAGGCCTGGCTGCGCTGCCAGGACGCGGACAGCCGTGGGGTCACCGTCACCGAGACGCCCGCCGCCCCGGCCAACTGCTCCCGCTCCGAGCGTTGCCGCTGCTCGCTCATGCACGTACCTCCCCAGGACGCCCCGCTGCGCCTTGCTCCGCGCCTCGACTGTGACACGGGCGCGGCCCGGGCGGCCGCGACGAAGGTCTCACATTGAGACGCGCGCGGACCCGCCGCGCACGCCCGGCTCCCTAGCGTCCCAGGTCGAACGTGCCATTGCTGTCGCGGAGACCAGGAGCACCCATGTACACCAAGGACGGCGAGAACTACTTCATCGTCGACGCCCACGTCGCCCTGTGGGATGCGCGACCGGAGAACCAGCGCAACATCCACGGCAAGCAGTTCATCGACTGCTTCTACGACTACCACCGCAACCTCAGCCCGCAGTCCGAGTCCTGGTCCTACGACGAGTTCCTCTACCAGGGCGGGGACCGCCTGATGAAGGACCTCTTCGTCGACGGCCACGTGGACCACGCGATCTTCCAGCCGGCCGCGCTGCCCGCCTTCTACAACAACGGCTTCGGGCAGGTCGAGGAGGCGTTCGCCCTGGCGAGCGCGCACCCGGACAAGCTGACCTACAACCACTGCTGGGACCCGCGCTTCGAGGGGGCGGGCCTGAAGCAGCTGCGGGAGGACGCGAAGCGCTTCGGCCTGAAGGGCGCCAAGCTCTACACCGCCGAGTGGCACGGCAGCTCGCGCGGCTGGAAGCTCGACGACCCGTGGTCCTACCGGTACCTCGAGGCCGCCCAGGAGCTGGGCGTCAAGAACATCCACATCCACAAGGGGCCGACGATCCGTCCCCTGGACCGGGACGCGTTCGACGTCGCGGACGTGGACAAGGCGGCCACGGACTTCACCGAGCTGAACTTCGTCGTCGAGCACTGCGGGCTCCCCCGGCTCGAGGACTTCTGCTGGATCGCCACCCAGGAGCCGAACGTGCACGCGGGCCTGGCCGTCGCCATGCCGTTCATCCACACCCGGCCCAAGTACTTCGGGCAGATCATCGGCGAGCTCCTGTACTGGCTGGGCGAGGACCGGATCCAGTTCTCCAGCGACTACGCGATCTGGACGCCGCGCTGGCTCGTCGAGCGCTTCGTGGACTTCCAGATCCCCGAGGAGCTCTCCGAGTACGCGCCGCTCACGCCGGAGCAGAAGAAGAAGATCCTGGGCCTCAACGCCGCGGCCATGTACGACATCCCGGTGCCCGCGGAGCTGCAGCTGCCCCGCGAGGAGCCCCAGGCCGTGGCGGTGGCCTGACCGTGATCCGGGATGACGCCTACGCCGCCCTGCACACGGTCTCCGATCCCGAGCTCGACGAGCCGATCACCGATCTCGGCTTCGTCCGCTCCCTCGACGCGTCCCCGGACGGGCGCGTGACCGTGCACCTGCGGCTGCCCACCTCGTTCTGCTCGCCGAACTTCGCCTACCTCATGGCATCCGACGCGAAGGACGCCCTGACGGCGTTGCCACAGGTCCGCGAGGTGGAGGTGCTGCTCGACGACCACCACGACTCGGATCTGATCAACGCCGGGCTGGCGGCCGACGCCGGCTACCGGGGCACCTTCGGCGAGGAGGCGGAGAGCAGCCTCGACGAGCTGCGGCTCACCTTCCGCCGCAAGGCCCACACCGCCGCGATGGAGCGGGCGCTGACGCAGCTGCTCCGCCGGGAACGGGAGCTCGAGGAGGCGGACCTGCACGCCGTCACCCTCGGCGACCTGCCGGACGAGCGGACCACCCACGCCCTGCTGCGCCGGCGGGAGGCGCTCGGCCTGGGCACCGGCCCGGACGAGGCGGTGATGGTCGACGACCAAGGCCGCCCGTACCCGCGCGAGGAGGTCCCGCTGCGGCTGCGCCTCGCCCGCTCCACCCGCATCTCGATCGACGGCAACGCGCACTTCTGCCGCGGCCTGCTGCGCACCCGCTATCCCGACTCGGCCAACGACCAGGCCCCGCGGGCCGAGGGCGCCGAGAACCTGAAGGAGAGCTCCGCATGAGGGCAGTCCAGGTCGTCGGCTACGGCCGGAACCTCGAGATGACCGACGTCGCCGCGCCCGCCGTCGTCGAGCCGTACGACGTGATCGTGAAGATCGGCGGTGCGGGCGTGTGCCGCACGGACATCCACATCCTCGAGGGCCAGTGGGCCGAGAAGTCCGGCGTGACCCTGCCGTACACGATCGGCCACGAGAACGCGGGCTGGGTGCACGCCGCCGGTAGTGCGGTCACCGACGTCGCCGAGGGCGACAAGGTGATCGTGCACCCGCTCATGACATGCGGGCTGTGCCGCGCGTGCCGCTCCGGCGACGACGTCCACTGCACTCAGAGCCGGTTCCCCGGCATCGACACCGCCGGCGGCTATGCCGAGTACCTGCGGACGTCCGCGCGCAGCGTCGTGAAGCTCGACGACTCGCTGGAGCCGGCGGACGTCGCCGCATTGGCCGACGCCGGCCTCACCGCCTACCACGCCGCGGCCAAGGCGGCCCGCACCCTGCGCCCGGGCGACCGCTGTGTGGTGATCGGCGCCGGCGGCCTGGGGCACATCGGGATCCAGGCGCTCAAGGCCATGACGGCGGCCGAGATCGTCGTCGTGGACCGCAACGCGGACGCGGTGAAGCTCGCCCTGTCCATCGGGGCGGACCACGGGATCGTCGCCGAGGGTGGCCACGTCGACCAGGTCCTCGAGCTCACCGACGGGAACGGCGCCGAGGTCGTCGTCGACTTCGTCGGCGAGGGCGGCAGCACCCGCGACGGTGTGCGGATGCTGCGCCGGGCGGGCGACTACCACGTCGTCGGGTACGGCGAGAACATCGACATCCCGACGATCGACGTCATCTCCACCGAGATCAACCTGATCGGCAACCTGGTCGGCAGCTACAACGACCTGTGCGAGCTGATGGTCCTCGCCGCCCGCGGGCTGGTGAAGCTGCACACGACGAAGTACCCGCTGGACCGCTTCCAGGACGCGCTCGACGACCTGAACGCGGGACGGATCCGGGGACGGGCGATCCTCACTCCCTGACCGGTCTCCGTAGGCGACGACGAGCGGATGGCGGCGCACCTCGCCACCTTCGGGCCGGGAGCGGCGCCGCCACCACCTCGCGCGGGTCGCTCCTGGCGGGCGTTCATCGGCCGATTCCCGATTCGTCGACGTCGAGGTCCGTCACCTCGGCCGTCGTCGAGGCGACCCGAGCCGAGCAGGGTTCCGGGTCGAAGGCGCTGAACTCCTCGACGGGGCACCGCAGGTACGGGGTGGGGTCGAGATCATCGAGCCTCGCCACCGGTGTGGCAGGTCGCGGTCCGATCGGATGAGCGATCGAGTCCGGTCGGTGGATCAGGTTTCGCAGCGGCCGGTCGCCGACCCAGGGTGGTGGGTGGAACAGCGGAAACCCATCGGCCATCGAGATCACCCACTCGCTTTTGTGGATCATCGTGTGGTGCCGGGTGCAGAGCAGGACCAGGAAGCCGCTTTCCCGACCGGGGTCGCCGGCACCCGCGACGGCATCGCGCTGACGGCGGCCTCCCCTCGCCTCTGCTGCTCCGCTCCGCGGGAGACGGGGAGCCGGGGAGCCGGATCGGGATGGGCGGCGCGTTCAGCTCTTGATCGTCGTTGGGCAGCTCAGTCCCTTCCTCGGCGGCATCCTTCGCCGTGGGCCACCGTCCCGACTGGACGCCTTCGGATCGTCGGAGAACTGCGGGGCGGGTGACGCAGCGCCGTGGCCGTCCCGCGGTGAGAGGCTCATCCCGCAACCGCCGACTCCGAACCGGGGTTCTGCAGGACATGGTCGACGACGGGCACGACGGGACGGCCGAGGCCGCCGTCGAGGAGCAGTGGTTGCGCTGTGCCCTGGCCCGTGACCTCGACTCCGGATTCGCCGAGCTCACGCGGGTGCACAGCGACGTCGTCCACTCGGTCGCCCGCAACCTCGCCCGCCCGGCCGACGCCGAGGACCTGGCCGCGGAGGCCCTGCTCAAGGCGTACCGGGCCCTGCGCGGCTTCGACGCCGCGCGGATCGGCACGCTGTCGATCCGGCCGTGGCTGCTCACGATCCTGCGCAACACCGCCCGCAACGCGGCCAGGGACGCCGCCCGGCGGCCCGGCCCGCCGCCGGCGTTCGAACCGTCCACCGAGCAGACCGAGCCCGAACCCGCCGCGGGCCCCGCGGAACGCGCCGAGCGCGCGGACACGCAACGCCGCCTCGGCGCCCTCCTGGCCGAACTGCCCGAGGCGCAGCGGACCGCGATCGTGCTCCGGCACGTCGTGGACCTGCCGATCGGCGAGATCGCCGAGATCCTCGGCTGCAAGGACGGCACCGCCAAATCCCACATCTCACGAGGACTGCAACGACTACGGACACTGCTCACCGACACCACGACCACCGCCACGGTGACGGTCGTCGGCGGAACGGCACAGCGGGTGCTCCGGTCGGGGAGGACAAGTCGATGACCAGCAACGGCCGACCTTTCGGCACCGATCAGCAGCTCGTCAGCGCGCTCGGCACCCTCGCCGCGCCGGCGCCGCCCGGCCTGGCGGACAGGGTGTTCACCCGCTGGGCGAGCGCGCCGAGCCGCCTCGGCGACGTCTTCGTCGCCTTCACCGACCGGGGCGTGCAGTTCCTGCGCCCCGCCGGGGAGGGCGACGCCGACGGGTTCGCGGACGCCTACCACCGGCGGTTCGCCCGCCCCCTGCAACCCGCGGCGAGGCTCCCCGCCGGGGTCCTGCCCGCGCTGCGGGGACGCCAGGCCCGCGCCCTGACGCTCGACCTCGCCGGCCTCTCGGAGTTCGAACGGGCCGTGCTGGCCGCGACCCGGCGGATCCCGGCCGGGCAGACCCGCCCCTACGGCTGGGTGGCCCGCGAGGCCGGCAGCCCGCGCGCCGTCCGGGCCGTCGGATCGGTGCTCGCCCGCAACCCGGTACCGCTGCTCGTGCCGTGCCACCGCGTCGTCCGCGCCGACGGCGCCGTGGGCGACTACATGTTCGGGGCCCCGTCCAAGGAGCAGCTGCTGCGCGACGAGGACGTCGACCTCGACGGGGTCCGGGCGCTCGCCCGCGGCGGCGTGCGCTACCTGGCCAGCGACACCACCGGGATCTTCTGCTTCCCGACCTGCCGCGACGCCCGGCGCATCACGCCCGCCCATCGGCACGGCTTCCGCACCGTCTCCACCGCTGCCGCCGCCGGCTACCGGCCCTGCCTGCACTGCCGGCCCGCGGCCTGACCGCGGACCGCAGCTGCAACGGAGCCGACCCGGACGGGGTTCTGCAGGACGAACCGGAGAACCCACCAGGAGGAGCAGACCTCATGTCCACGACCATCCGTTCGACCCCTGTCGGGCCGCTGACCCTCACCGCCTCGGACGAGGGCATCACCCGCGTCGCGTTCGGCGCCGCTCCCGCGGACACGGCTCCGTCCACCGAGGCCGGGCAGTGGCTCGAGCAGGCCTGCCGGGAGCTCGACGAGTACTTCGCGGGCACCCGTACGGCGTTCACCGTCCCGGTCGACCTCCGCGGGGTCGGCGCCGGGCAGCGCGCGGCGCTCGACCTCCTCGGCGCGGTCGGCCACGGCGAGACCACCACCTACGGCAGGCTGGCCGCGCAGCTCGCCCGCCGGGGCGGGCCGGCGTCGGAGTCGTGGTCGTCCCACGTGGGGCCGCGCCGGGTCGGGTCCGCCATGGCCCGGAACCCGGTCCCGGTCCTCGTGCCGTGCCACCGCGTCGTCGGCAGCAACGGTGACCTCACCGGCTACGCGGGCGGCCTCGAGATCAAGCGGCGCCTGCTCGAGCTCGAGTCCCCGCAGGGGATGCTCGGGTCGGCCTGAACCGGCTCGCGATCGGAAGGACCAGCATGACCGACGCCACCACCACGCCGGGCCCGGCCGACACCGCCCGGAGCCTCGACTGGCCGGCGATCGAGCAGCGGCTCGACGCGGAGGGCTTCGCCTCCGCCGGGCCGCTGCTCGGCCCCGACCGGTGCCGCGACGTCGCCCGCATGTTCGACGACGACGCCCGCTTCCGCAGCACCGTCACCATGGCGCGGCACTCCTTCGGCGAGGGCAGCTACCGCTACTTCGCGAACCCGCTGCCCGAGCCCGTCCAGCAGCTGCGCGAGGCCCTCTACCCACCGCTGGCCGCCATCGCGAACCGGTGGGCGGACCGGCTCGGCGAACGCCGCTTCCCCACGACCCTCGACGCGCTCCTCGACGAGTGCGCCGGGCTCGGCCAGCACCGCCCGACCCCGCTGGTCCTGCGCTACGGCCCCGGCGGCTACAACTGCCTGCACCAGGACGTCTACGGCGACCTGACTTTCCCGCTGCAGTTCCTGATCATGCTGAGCCGGCCGGACGAGGACTTCACCGGCGGCGAGAGCGTGTTCGTCGAGCAGCGGCCCCGCCAGCAGTCCCGTCCGATGGTCGCGCGGCCAGGCCAGGGCGAAGCGATCATCTTCCCGGTGCGGCACCGCCCGAAGCCGGGCACCCGCGGCTACCACCGGGTGCAGATGAGGCACGGCGTGAGCGCGGTGCACTCCGGGGAGCGGCACGTGCTGGGGATCATCTTCCACAACGCGCGCTGACGGCTTCCCTACGGCGCCGAGCCGTCCTTCCGCGACGGCCTCTCCGCGTCGGGAGCGCCGCCGATCAGGTCGAGCATGCGGTCGTGGCGCCCGACGTAGGCCGCGCCGAACCGTCGCTCCGCCCGGGCCAGCCTCGCCCCGGAGTACCGCCGGCGCGCCCACACCGAGGCGGGCTTCGCGAGCCGGATCGCGCCGACGGTCGCGACGACGGGCAGCACGATCCCGATCATGCCCGTCGCGATCTTGCCCTTGACGAAGCACACGCCGGCCATGGCCAGGTGCACGCAGACCGTGGCGACGTACCCGCACGTCGCGAGAGCGCCGAGGCCCCGGCCCTCGTCCATCCCCACCGGCGAGGCCTGCACGAGCAGGACCGCGCCGATCGCGCCGCCGACGAGGATCGCGTCCACCGACTGCCGTCCCTGCTCGCCCCAGTAGACGTCGTCGAGGTGGAACCACAGCGCGAACTCGTCGAGGGTCAAGGCGGCGCCGATGCCGAACAGCGTCGCGAGGACCTGCACCCACGGCGGACCCGGCTGGTAGCGGAACTCCAGCAGCCCGCACAGCAGCACGAGCAGGATCCCCCACACCTGGTGGTGGACGTGCACGCCACCGATGTAGATGTCGCCGAGCCCGCCGCCCTCGGCGGCCGGTGCGGACGCCTTCGCCCGGATCCGACGGGTGATCCCCCGGACCACCACGAACGTCACGACGAACCCGATCAGTGCACAGAAGGCGGCCGACCGCTCGGAGCCGACGAAGGTCTGTTGGAACCAGCCCACCGCGGGACCCCCGCACCCGATGCTGCGGTGTCACGCACCGATCCGCCGATCCTGCCGACATCGGGCACGCGACGCCATCCCTTGACACCGCCCTCCGGGCGCGGCAGCCTGGTCACACCGATATCAGGAATACTGATACTCCAGGGTCGAACACCCGGACCGGCGCGGTACCGCCCCCGCTCACCGAGGAGCTGCGATGACCAGCACCGCTCCACGTTCCCCGCACGGGGTCGGGCGAGCGGGGCGACTACTGCGCCGGGTGGGTCGCCAGGGCGGCGCGGCAGCGGTTGAGCACGTCGTGCAGCGAGGCCTGCTCGTCGTCGCTGAGCCGGCTGACCATCCGGGCCTCGATGTCGGCGACGCGCGCGGCGTGCTCGGCCAGGAACGCGCGGCCGGTGGCGGTGAGGCTGATCAGCAGCCGCCGCCGGTGGGCCGGGCTCGGGGCCCTCGAGATCAGCTCGCGCCGTTCCAGGCTCGTGACCAGGTCGTTCATGGTCTGGGCGGTGACGAACGAGTTGCGGGCCAGCTCGGCCGAGGTGAGGCCCTCGCGCCGGGCCAGCACGGTCATCGCCGTGTACTGCAGCGTCGTCACCCCGGTGGGGCGCAGCAGCTCGTCGAGGTGGGCGCGCACCGCGAGCTCGACCTGCTTGATCGCGTAGAGCAGCGACGGCCGGCCGGCCCCGTCCGCGGTGGGTCCACCGGTGGCGTCCCGCCGCTCGGCGCTCGCCGTCATCGGTGCCCCTTCGGTTCGATCCCCTGCCATCCCGGTCGCAGGAAGCCTGGCACAGGCGACGGCGACGCGGCGAGCACCCCCACGCCCGCCCCCCGCTCCTCGAAGGGTCCGCGATGAACGTCTCCACCCTCGCCGGTTCCGACATCGGACTGGGCAGCTGGCCCGCCCGCCGGGCCCGGATCTCCCCCGGGCGGACCGCACTGACACCCCGCGGAGTGAAGGCGGTCGTCCTGGACGCGGACGGGGACCACCTCTCCGCCGGGCTCGATCTCTCCGAGCTCGCCGAACGGGACGCCTTCGAGGGCCTGGAGCACTCGATGATGTGGCACCACGCGTTCGAGCGCCTGGAACGCGGTCGGCTCCCCGTCGTCGCGGTGTTGAAGGGCGCGGTCATCGGCGGCGGCCTCGAGCTCGCCACCGCCGCGCACATCCGCGTCGCGGAGCCGTCGGCCTTCTACGCGCTGCCCGAGGGCCAGCGCGGCCTGTTCGTCGGCGGCGGCGCCTCGGTGCGGG
>NZ_JAODNI010000069.1 GCF_025465255.1 Pseudonocardia sp. | reverse complement strand
GGAGCTGCTCGACTTCTCGGTCGAGGCGGAGGACCGCGGCCTCGACATGGTCGCGGTGTCGGACCACTTCCAGCCGTGGCGCCACCACGGTGGGCACGCGCCGAACGCGCTGGCCTGGCTGGGGGCGCTCGGCGGCGCGACCCGGCGCGCGACCCTGGCGACGAGCGTGCTGACGCCGACGTTGCGGTACCACCCGTCGATCGTCGCCCAGGCGTTCGGCACCCTCGGCGCGCTGAACCCGGGCCGGGTCATCCTGGGCATCGGCTCGGGCGAGGCGATGAACGAGACGCCGGCCACCGGGGCGGAGTTCCCGGGGGCGAAGGAACGGCGCATGCGGCTCGCGGAGTCGATCACGCTGATGCGCCGGTTGTGGACCGAGGACCGGGTCGACTTCGAGGGCACCTACTACCGGACCGAGAAGGCGACCGTCTACGACCGGCCCGAGCAGCCGGTGCCGATCTACGTGGCCGCCTCCGGGCCGCTCGCCGCCAAGCTCGCCGGACGTGTGGGTGACGGGTTCATCTGCACCAGCGGTAAGGACCCGGAGCTGTACAAGACGCTCCTGGCCAACGTCGCGGAGGGCGCCGAGACGGCGGGACGGGACCCGGGCTCGCTGCGCAGGATGATCGAGATCAAGGTGTCCTACGACCGGGACATCGAGACCGCGCGGACGGTCTGCCACTGGTGGGCCGCGCTGGCACTGAGCTCCGAGCAGAAGACCGGGGTCGAGGACCCGCTGGAGATGGAGCGGCTCGCCGACGCCAACGTGGACAAGGCACACACCCGGTTCATCGTCTCCGACGACCCCGCCGAGGTGGTCGACCGGATCGGCACCTACCTCGACCTCGGCTTCACGGACCTGGTGCTGCACGGCCCGGGTGGGGACCAGCACCGCTTCCTGGAGCAGTTCACCACCGACGTGCTGCCCGGCCTCCGCGACCGCGCGAAGGCGGGCCCGGCGTGACGGTCTCGGCCCCCGAGCAGCCGGCGCCCGGCACCCGGACCGTCGCGGCGCTCCGGCACCTCGTCGCCGGCACCTGGACCGACGGTGGCGGCGAGGAACTGGTCGACACGAACCCGGCGCGGCCCGCCGAGGTCGTCGCCCGCGGACGGCTGGCCGGCGACGCGGAGCTCGACGCCGCCGTGCAGGGCGCGGTCGCGGCCTTCCCGGGCTGGGCCGCCACCCCGTTCCCCGCCCGCGGCGAGATCCTGACCCGGACCGCCGCCGTCCTCGACGCGAACGCCCCGGCCTGGGGCGAGGAGCTCGCCCGCGAGGAGGGCAAGACCCTCGCCGAGGGGGTCGGCGAGGTGCGGCGCGCGGCGGAGATCTTCCGGTTCTTCGCCACCGAGGGCCTCCGGCCGGTCGGGGAGATCTACGCGTCGCCGCGGCCGGGGGAGCAGATCCAGCTCGTCCACCGGCCGGTCGGCCCGGTCGCCGTGATCACCCCGTTCAACTTCCCGATCGCCATCCCGGCCTGGAAGATCGCCCCGGCGCTCGCGTACGGCAACACCGTGGTGTGGAAGCCGGCCACCTCGGTGCCCCTGCTCGCGATGCGCCTCGCCGAGGCGCTCGTCGAGGCGGGCCTCCCGGACGGCGTGGCATCGCTCGTGATCGGCGAGGGTGCGATCGGGGGACGGCTCGTCGAGCACCCCGGGATCTCCCGGGTCACCTTCACCGGGTCCACCGAGGTGGGGCGCCGGGTCATCGAGAGGTGCGGGGCGCTCGCCCGCCCCGTCCAGACCGAGATGGGCGGGAAGAACGCCGCCGCCGTGCTGAGCGACGCCGATCTCGAGCTCGCGGTGGACCAGGTCGTCGCGGGAGCCTTCCGGTCCACCGGGCAGAAGTGCACCGCCACGTCCCGCGTCATCGTCACCGAGGCGGTGGCCGACGAGTTCGTCGCCCGGCTCGTCGCGCGGGCGAGCGCGCTGACCGTCGGGGACCCGACGGACGCCTCGGTGCAGATGGGCCCGCTGGTGTCCGGCGCGGCCCGGGACGGCGTGCTCGCGGCGGTCGCCGCGGCGGCCGGGCGCACCGGAGCGCGGCTGCTCGCCGGCGGCGACGCCTACACCGACGACCGCGCCGAGGGCGCGTTCCTGCCGCCGACCGTGGTCGAGCTCGCCGGCGACGACGAGCTGTGGCGCGAGGAGCTGTTCGGACCGGTCCTGGCCGTCCGCCGGGCCGCGACCGACAAGGAGGCGCTGCAGCTCGTCAACGACAGCGTCTTCGGCCTCTCGGCGGCCGTGTTCACCGACAACCTGCAGGCGGTCACGACCGCGATGGAGACGGTGGACGTCGGCATCCTGCACATCAACTCCGAGACCGCCGGCGCGGACCCGCACGTCCCGTTCGGCGGCAGCAAGGAGAGCGGTTTCGGCCCGAAGGAGCAGGGCCGGGCCGCTCGGGAGTTCTTCACCACGACCACCACGGTCTACCTGAAGGCCTCCCGCCCCCTCGAGCGGTGACGGTCCCGCTCGGAACTCGACACGCACACATCGTTGGAGAGAACGTCCCATGGCATCCGTGATGAAAGACCCGCTCGACCTGCTCGACGTGTCCTCGCTGCTCAGCGAGGAGGAGCGCGACATCCAGCGGACCGTCCGCGACTTCCTCGACGACCGGGTGCGCCCGCACATCGGTGAGTGGTTCGAGGAGGGCCGGTTCCCCCGGGAGCTCGTCACCGAGCTCGGCAAGCTCGGCCTGCTCGGCATGCACCTGGAGGGGTACGGCTGCGCCGGCACGAATGCGGTCAGCTACGGCCTGGCGTGCCTGGAGCTGGAGGGCGTCGACTCCGGCCTGCGCAGCTTCGTCTCCGTCCAGGGCTCGCTGTCGATGTACTCGATCTGGCGGTGGGGTTCGGAGGAGCAGAAGCAGGAGTGGCTCCCGCGGCTCGCGGCCGGCGAGGCGATCGGCTGCTTCGGCCTGACCGAGCCGGACTTCGGGTCGAACCCGTCCGGCATGCGGACCCGCGCCGTGCACGACGGCGAGGACTGGATCCTCAACGGCTCGAAGATGTGGATCACCAATGGCGGCCTCGCGGACGTCGCCACGGTGTGGGCGCAGACCGAGGACGGCATCCGCGGGTTCCTGGTGCCGCGCGGCACGCCGGGCTTCACCACGAGCGACATCAAGCACAAGCTGTCCCTGCGGGCGTCGGTCACCTCGGAGCTGGCGTTCGACAACGTCCGGCTGCCGGCCTCGGCCCAGCTGCCCGAGGCCCGCGGCCTCGGTGGCCCCCTGGCCTGCCTCAACGAGGCCCGCTTCGGGATCCTGTTCGGCGCCGTGGGCGCAGCCCGGGACAGTCTGCAGGCCGCGCTGGACTACGCGGATGCCCGGATCCAGTTCGACAAGCCGATCAGCGCCTTCCAGCTCACGCAGAAGAAGCTGGCCGACATGGCGGTGTCGCTGAACTCCTCGATGCTGCTGGCGCTGCACCTCGGGCGGCTCAAGGACGATCACCGGCTCAGGCCCGAGCAGGTCTCGGTCGGCAAGCTCAACAACGTCCGGGAGGCGATCGCGATCGCCCGGGAGTGCCGGACGATCCTGGGCGGCAGCGGTATCTCGTTGGAGTACTCGCCGCTGCGGCACGCGAACAACCTCGAGTCGGTCCGCACCTACGAGGGCACCGACGAGGTGCACACACTGGTGATCGGGCAGGCGCTGACGGGGCAGTCGGCGTATCGCTGATCGGCGCCCTGTCGACGGGCGCGCCTGACGGCGATGCGGGTCCGCTCGCCTCCAGGGCGGGTGCACGACCGGCCCCCACCGGGTCTCCGACCCACGGAACGGCCCCTCGCCCGGCGAGGGGCCGCTCTCGGCGTGGTCGGCGTGGGATCCCGGCGCGGAGCCGGGTGCCCGGCGCTCCGAAACGCACCTCGCCCGCGTCGCCCGATCCGGCACGCACGATTGTCGCGGGAACGAACGAGGGGAGGCGCCGCGATGACGGTCTCGACGGCCGAGGTGCTGGACGCGCTGCGGGAGGTGATCGACCCCGACCTGGGGGTGAACGTCGTCGATCTCGGCGTCGTCCGGGACATCGACCTGGACGCGGTACCGCCGGTCCTGACGATGACCCTGACCTCCCCGGCGTGCCCGCTCCCCGGCGTGCCCGCTCACCGGCGTGATGGAGGACCAGATGTCGACGGCGCTCGGGGGGACGTTGCCCGGTCACGAGGTGCGCTGGGTCTTCCGCCCCGCGTGGTCGCCGACGCACATCAGCGAGGAGGGCCGGGAGCAGCTGGCCGCGATCGGGTTCCGGCTCTGACCCGGAGCCCGGTCGTCACGGGTGCGCTCCCCGATCAGTGCTTCGGGCCCGGGTCCTGCTCGGGGCGCGCCTCGTCGATCGTCGGGAAACGCTCGGCGTAGCGGGTCGCGGCCCGGCGGAACCGGTCGAGGCGGTAGGCCTCGTCGGGGATGCTGCAGCTGCCGCAGTACGGCTCGTCGAGCTGCTGGTCGAGCGTGGAGCGGAACGCGAGACAGCAGGCGTGGCGTTCGTTGAACATCCACTCCGCGCCGCCGCACTCCTCGGTGCGCAGCGTGACGACACGCGCGGCGCGGGGCTCGTGTGCGAGGAACTCGCGGGCCCCGGCGAGCCGGGCCGCCCGCCCCTCGTACTGCAGGGCCGCGACGACCGGGCCGGTGACCCGGTTGGCGTACATGCCGAGCAGCAGCGAGCCGGCGACGGCGTCCGTCGGCACCCCGCGGGTGGTCCGGGTGGCCGCGACGGCGGCGGCCAGCCCGGCACCGAACAGGTGGGCCGCGGGCATCCAGCTGGCGCCGGTGCGTTCACCGGCACCGGCCGCGAACCGCGGCCCGAGCCGGGCGTCGTCGGACGCCCGGCCGGCCCCGTTCAGGTCACCGCGACGAGCTCACCGCCGGGTCGACGGCGACGGGCTCGCGGACCGCGTGGTGGTGGTTCGCGTTCCGGGGCGTCGCCAGGACGGTGTGCGCGCGCTCGTCGAGCACGGGACCGGACAGCGTCCCGTTGGCGGCGAGGAGGGTCTCGAGCGCGGTGAGCCAGTGCTCGTAGTAGCTCCACGGCTCGGTCCCGTTCCCGGTCTCCCACCGGCGGATCGACTCGACCAGCGAGAGCTGGAACTCGCTCCACGCGTAGTTGCCCTCGTGGTAGGCGGCGACGGCCATCGCGAAGGCCCGCAGCTCCCACGGCTGCTCGAAGGACCGCTCGTCCGGGCCGCCTCCCGGCAGGTCGCAGACGAGATCCTCGACGCGTCGCCGCGCGTCGCCCAGCTCCGTCGCGTCCTCGCGCACGCCGCTCACGCCGCGGGTGCCGTGGCCGAGGTGCCGACGGGGCCGACGCCGATCATCGAGTCCCGGGTCACCAGGGCGGCGAGCTCGAACGGGCCCAGGTCCTCGGTCCCGGCCGGCCGCTGGGGCAGGACCCAGTACCGCAGCTCGGCGCTCGAGTCCCACACCCGGATCTCCACAGAGTCCGGGACGGTGAAGCCGAAGTCCTCGGCGAGCACCTTCCGCGGTTCGCGGACGATCCGGGCCCGGTAGGCGGGAGCCTTGTACCAGTTGGGCGGCAGGCCGAGCACCGGCCACGGGTAGCACGAGCAGAGCGTGCAGACGATGGCGTTGTGCACCGTGTCGGTGTTCTCGACGACGATCATGTCCTCGCCCTGCAGGCCGCCGATGCCGAGCTCCGCGCAGGCCTCGGTGGCGTTCGCCAGCAGGCGCGCCTTGAACTCGGGGTCCGTCCACGCCCGCGCGACGACCTGCGCACCGAGCTGCGGGCCGACCTCGTTCTCGTAGATCTCGGCCAGCCGGTCGACGGCCTCCACCGTCATGATGCCCTTCTCGATCATCAGGGCCTCGAGGGCCTTGACCCGGGCGGCGATCTCCTCCTGCGTGCGCAGGGGGGTGTCCGTGGGGGCCATTCAGGCTGCTCCTTCGGTGGCGGGGGCGGGGCTGATGTAGGGCTCCCAGACGTCGAAGTAGACGACGCCGTTGGGGTCGCCGACCTCCGGGCCCCAGAGCTCCTCGGCGGTGAACTTGACGGTGTAGACGTGCTCGGGTGCCTCCGGGCCGCCGTTGCCGGCGCTGTCCGGGTAGATGAAGGTCCCGTGGGTCGCGGTGACGACGCCGGTCCGGCCGCGGATGTAGCGGGCGCGGCGGGTGTGCCCGACCGGGCTGTCCCCGGCGACGACCACCCGGTCGCCGACCGCGAACGCGGCGACCTTGTCGGACTCGCGGGCCGCGGGGGCGCCGCCCTTCACCGCGCCGTCGACGAACGCGAGGAGCTCCGGGTCGGTCCGCCCGGGCAGCGGGGCGTCGGGGTTCTCCAGGTAGAACGCCGTTCGCTTCTCGAGCTCCTCGGGGTCGATCACACCCGCCTTCCCGGCGTAGTGCTCCGCGGTGTGCGCCCAGTGCTCGTAGTAGTTCGACAGGAGGTACTCAGCCGGGTCCATCTGCTCGATGCCGTGGCGGAACATGTCGACGTTGAACAGGCCGGCGCGGAAGTTGGTGGCGAAGAGAGCGAACGCGGCCTTCTCCCACTCGGCGTGGAAGACCGGCTCGTTCTCCTCGGTGCGGACGGGTCCCATCCCGTCGGTGCCCCCGAGGTCGAAGACTCCGTTCATGCGCTGCTCCCGGTGGTCGCGGTTGTCGCGGTGGTCGCGGTGGTGAGCGCGGGCGGAGAGGGGAAGCCCCCGACCGCCTGCTCGTAGGTGTGCGCCACGCGCAGCACCGTCCCGTCGTCGAAGTGCTTGCCGATGATCATCAGCCCGGCCGGCAGCCCGTCGACGAGCGCGGTCGGGACGCTGCACGCCGGGTGCCCGCTCGCGTCGAACGGGGCGGTGTTGCCGATCATCGACAGCGCCGTCGCGAGGTAGACGTCCAGTGGGGCGTCCGGCGGCGGGATCTCCTGGGCGGTGAAGGGCAGCGTGGGCATGACCAGGACGTCGTAGGCCGACAGCGCGGCGTCGTAGGCCTTGCGCAGCTCGAAGACCAGGTTGCGGGCCATGCCGTAGTAGCTGCCGTGGCCCTCCTCGAACGCGTACCGCCCGGCCAGCGCGACGAGCTTGACGGTCTCGGAGAACTCCGCCCCGCGCTCGCGCCACTGCCTGCCGTAGAACGCCATGAGCTCCGGGTCGTAGAGACCCTGGGAGTTCAGCCCGAACGCGTTGCCGTCGACCATCTGGTACGCGGCGCCCTCGGTGGCGATCACGTTCCACAGGTGCATCGCGTCGGTGTGCCAGGGGATCGACACCTCCTCCGCGGTCAGGCCGGCGGAGCGGAGCACGTCGACGGCGTCACGGACCGCCGCGTCCACCGCCGGGTCCGACACCGGGGTGCCGAAGCCCTCGGTGACGACCCCGACCCGCAGGCCGGACGCCGGCTCGGAGAGGGCGGCGAGGTAGTCGATCCGGGCGATCGACGTCGGCTGCCGCGGGTCGAGCCCGTCCGGCCCGGCCATGATCGACAGCATCAGGGCCGAGTCCGCCACGGTGCGGGTGATCGGGCCGAGGTGGTCGAGCGTCTGCTCGATGGGGAACGCGCCGGTGTAGGGCACCAGGCCGTGGGTCGGCTTGTGTCCGACAGTGCCGCAGAACGAGCTGGGCATACGCACCGAGCCGCCCTGGTCCCCACCCGTGGCCAGGTCGACCGCACCGGTCGCGACCAGCACCGCGCTCCCGCTGGACGAGCCGCCCGCGTTGCGGGTGGTGTCCCAGGGGTTGAGCACCGGGCCCGGCTTGGAGGTGAAGCTGCCGCCGGAGAAGCACAGGTCCTCGCACACCGCCTTGCCGGCGATGGTGGCGCCGGCGTCGAGGAGCCGGGTGATGACGGTGGCGTCCCGGGTGGGGACGAAGCCCTCGACGGTCCGGGAGCCGTTCATCATCGGCACGCCTGCGACGGCGGTGTTGTCCTTCACCGCTACGGTGCGCCCGGAGAGCGGCCCGGCGGCTCCGGTGTTCACCGAGGTCGTGACGTACCAGGCGTGGTAGGGATTGTCCGCCTCGGACGGGGTCGACCATTCGCGCTCGGGCGCCGTCGGCGCGCTCCGCGAGTAGAGCTCCTCGACCGCGTTGAACGCGCCGAGGGCCCCCTCGACGAAGGGGGCGAACGCGGAGCGCCGCTCGGGGGACAGGCCCAGGTGAAAGTGCTCGTCGAGCCGGGCCAGACGATCGGGGTCGGGTGGGGTCAGCGGCACGGGGATTCCTCGCTGTAGGCACAGCCCGGCGCACCAAGGGCGTGCCGGGATGACGGTGACCGTGATGCGGCCCACAGGCGCGGCCGCACCAGCGAATCTAGGAAGACCGGGCCGACGCGTCAATACCTGTCGACACGTTGATATGATCTTAACCGGGAAAGGACACCCGGAACGTCGAGGCGGCCGCGTCCGCCAGGTACAGGCGTTGCGCCACGGCGCCGGTCCCGTCGAGGGTGACGGTTCCGCGCGGCAGCTCGAACTGCGCCGTCCGCATCTCCCGCGCGATCGAGTACGGGTCGTCCTCGCCGGCGTGGCGGACGGCGGCGACGTACATGCGCAGCGCCTCGTACACGGACTCGCTCAGGGTGGACAGCGGCGGCGCCCACGGCCCGTACGCCGCGCGGTAGCGTCGCACGAGATCCTCGTTCCCACTGGTCGGCAGGTCCTGGAAGTAGCCGGACACCCCGGAGATCCCGGCCGCCGCCGCGCTCCCGACGTACGCCAGCGTCGATTCGTCCATGGCCAGGGAGAGGGTGCGGGTGCGGTCGCGCAGGCCCATGGCGTGGCACTGGCGCTCGAACGCGACGGCGTCGGCGCCGACGAACGTGGACAGCACGAGGTCCGCGCCGGAGGCGGCGACGGCCTCGACCAGCGGGCTGAAGTCCCGGGTGCCGATCGGCGCGAACCGCTCGCCGACCAGCAGCCCGCCCGCCGCGGGGATGACCTCCCGGGCGGCCGCGTGGCACCGGTGCGGCCACAGGTAGTCGTTCCCGGCGAGGAACCAGCGGCGGCCACCCGTGCGGGCCATCATCGGCCCGGTGGCCGTCGCGAGCTGGTCCGTGGGCCGCTCGCCGAGCTGGACGCGCAGCGGCCCGTCGATGCCGCCCTCGTTCATCAGCGTGTGCACCAGCAGCACGCCGGTCCCGGCCAGCGCGGCGCTGACCGCCACGAACGTGGCCGACGTGGTGGAGACCAGGATCGTGCGGCAGCCGGCGCGGACCAGGCGGCGGGCCTCGGAGACCCCGGTGGCCGGGTCGGTCGCGTCGTCGCCGACGGCCAGGTGCAGTGGCCGGCCCAGCACGCCGCCCTCGCCGTCGATCTCCTCCCGGGCCAGCTCGGCGGCGTTCTCCGCGGCGACGGCGAACACGCCGCCCGGCCCGGACTTGGTGGTCAGCAGGCCCACCCGGTGGCTGCCGGCGGGCACGGCGTCCCGGACCGGGTGGCCGTGGCGGCGCAGGAGCCAGGCCACGCCCCGCTCGTCGAGCTCGGCGACCAGGCGCACCCGGGTGCCCGTCCCGGCGCGGTCGAGGTGGAGCCGGACGTGCCCCCGCCACGGCTGCTCGTGCCTGATCTCGAGCAGGTGCGGCCTGCGCACCCGGCTGAGGCGGCCCAGGAGCTCCACCGGGGACGGGTCCGGGCCGCCGAGCGGGGCCCGGATCGAGACGCTCGCGCCGGGCTCGACCCGGTCGCAGACGGCGTCGAACACCCAGCCCGCACCGGTGCCCGCGCCGAACAGGTCGTAGACGACCGACGGTGTGGCGTCGACCTGTTGCTCGGCGCGCAGGGCGACGCCGCCCATCAGCCGGCTCTGGATCGGTCCGGTCGTGCGCTGGACATCGGCTCCTCGACGGCGGCCCGGACCGCGTCGAGGGAACTCTGGAACAGCCCCTGCAGGTGCCGGATCACCTCTTGCCCCGCGCCGGAGTGGTCCACGGCGTAGTAGCGGAAGCGGCCCGCCCGGCGCTCGGTGACGAGGCCCGCGGCGCGCAGGATCCGCAGGTGGCTGGACACCGCGGTCCGGCCGACCCGGCTGACGTGGGCCGAGAGCTCGCCCGCGCTGCACTCCTCGTGGTCCGCGAGCACGGCCAGGATCTCGCGGCGGACGGGATCGGCCAGGGCGTCGAAGGCCTGTGAGGTGTCCACAGTGGCCGCGGCTCCTCCCCGTCCGGTGCGCGTGATGGCCCATCGTAGGCCACTCGGCGATCCGGCGTCCGCCGTCGTTCTCCGACGCATCGGACGCCCGGGCGCCCCCGTGGTCCCCCTATATTCACGACGACGACGGTCGGAGCGCCAGGACGTCGTCGGCGCGCCTTCCCCGGATGCACCACTCGAACGGCGCAGCCGCCGTCGACACGGCGGCAATGCTTCCGGGACAGACTCGCGTTCTCCGCTCCCGCGGACAGGGGAGGGCACATGGCGGCGACCGTCCTCGACGTCGCGTTCGTCGTACCGACGAGCGGTACCAGCGGCATCTACGGTCCCTCGTGCGAGGCGAGCGGGCGCCTGGCGGTCTCCGAGATCAACGACGCGGGCGGGATCCTCGGTCGCGAGGTGCGGCTGCGCCCCGTCGACGGGGGGCGCTCCCCGGCCCGGGTGGCCGACGAGGTCGACGCGCTCGTGCGGTCGGGTTCCGTCGGCGCGGTGTCCGGATGGCACACCTCGGCGGTCCGCGAGCAGATCGCACCGCGGCTGCGAGGCAGGGTGCCGTACGTCTACACCGCGGTCTACGAGGGCGGGGAGCGCACGCCCGGGGTGTTCCTGACGGGGGAGACGCCGGCGGGGCAGCTGCTCCCGGCGATGCGCTGGATGTCCCGCGAGATGGGCGTGAAGAGCTGGACCATCGTCGGCAACGACTACGTCTGGCCCCGGGCGTCCGCCGGAGCGGCCCGCGCGTACGCCGGCCCGGTCGGCGCGGAGATCCGCGACGAGATCTTCGTCGGCCTCGGCACCGAGGACTTCGGGCCGGTGCTGCGCCGGATCGAGCGGTCCCGGTCCCAGGGCGTCCTCATGTTCCTGCTGGGCTCGGACGCAGTGCACTTCAACCGTGCCTTCACCCGGATGCGGCTCCACGACGGGTGCGTGCGGCTGAGCCCGCTCATGGACGAGAACATGCTGCTCGCGACCGGGGCGGCCAACACGCACGAGCTCTACTCGGCCGCCGGCTTCTTCGAGACGCTCGGCACCGCCCACAGCATGGACTTCGAGCGGCGCTACGTGGCCCGGCTGGGCCCGACGGCACCGGCGATCACCTCGCCCGGCGAGTCCTGCTTCGAGGGACTGACGCTCCTGGCGGAGCTCACGACGGCCGCGCGGAGCACGGACGTGCCGCGGATCAACGGCGTGTCGGAGTCGGTCGCCTACGAGGGGCCGCGGGGCCCCGTCCACCTCCGGGACCGCCACCTGGTGCAGCGCGTCTACCTCGCCCGGGCGGACGGGCTGGAGTTCGACGTGCTGGCCGAGATCAACGGCGGGGCCTGAGCCGCACCGGTCAGTCCCGCGTGGACAACCGGCCGTCCGCGAGGGACGTGGCGGACGCCAGGCGGGCCAGCAGCTCCACGAGGAGGGGCGCGTCCGTGCCGAGGGTGGCCAGCGCGTCCGACTCGGCCCGGTCGACCCGGGGGGCGAGGCGTTCGTGCACGGCGTACCCGTGGTCGGAGATGAACCCGAGCACCCGGCGCCTGTCGCGGGCGTCCACCAGGCGGTAGACCACCGCGGAGTCGACGAGCTTGTCGATGATCTTGGTGAGGGTCGGCCCCGGGACCACGAGCGCGGCGGCGATCTCGGACATCGGGTGACCCTCGCCGTCGGCGAGCAGGTCGAGGACCCGCCACTGGTCGAGGGTGAACCCGTCCCCGGTGAGCTCCGCCTCGAGCGAGCGCGCGACCTGTCGCTCGACCTGGACGAGCACAGTGCCCAGCGGCCTGCGGGTCCTCGTACTCCGTCGTCGCTCGGTCACCCGTCGCCTCCAGGTCCTTCGTCCACCCAAATACTTTACAGCGGAGGTATTTCTGCGGTTTCCTCGCAGGGTGCGCCGCACGTGTGAATAACTGAGCAGGTATTGAATTCCGGCGAGCGCCTCCGCAGGCTGTCTCCGGCCCGCCGTCTCGATGCGAGGAGTGTCAGCAGTGGTGAACGTCGCGACCACCGTTCCCGCCCGGTCACCCGTCCGGCTCGACCGGGCGCGCCTGGCCGGGCTGCTCGGTGTCATCGCCCTCATGCACGTCGTGGGTTTCGGCATCCTGTTCCTCGTCGTGCTGCCCGCGAACCTGTCCGCGGGCGGGCAGGTGTTCGGGCTCGGGCTCGGGCTGACCGCCTACACGCTGGGCCTGCGGCACGCCTTCGACGCCGACCACATCGCCGCGATCGACAACACGACGCGCAAGTTCATGGCCGAGGGGCGCCGGCCGGTCTCGGTCGGGTTCTGGTTCGCGCTGGGCCACTCCAGCGTGGTCATGGCGCTGGCCGTCCTGGTCGTCCTCGGCACGAAGGTCGTGGGCACCCTCATGTCCGAGGACTCCGCCACGCACCAGATCCTGGGCATCGCCGGGACCAGCGTCTCCGGGCTGTTCCTCTACCTGATCGGCCTGCTCAACCTCGTCGCCCTCATCGGCATCCTGAAGGTGTTCCGCGGGCTGCGGCGCGGGGAGTTCGACGAGCAGGCGCTCGAGGCGCACCTGCAGAGCAGGGGCTTCCTCGCCCGGCTGCTGAGCGGGATGACCCGCTCTATCCGGCGCCCCGGGCAGATGTTCCCGGTGGGCCTGCTGTTCGGTCTCGGCTTCGACACAGCCAGTGAGGTCACCCTCCTCGTCCTCGCCGGCACGGGCGCCGCGGCCGGGCTGCCCTGGTACGCGATCGTCGTGCTGCCCCTGCTGTTCGCCTCCGGGATGACGCTGCTCGACACCCTCGACGGCGCGTTCATGAACGTCGCCTACGAGTGGGCGTTCGCGAACCCGGTCCGCAAGGTCTTCTACAACATCGCCATCACCGGCCTGTCCGTCGCGGTCGCGCTGGTGATCGGGACCATCGAGCTCGTCACGGTGCTGCACGAGGACGTCGGCTTCGACGACCCGGTCACGAACTGGGTGTCCGGGCTGGACCTCAACAACGTGGGCTTCGTCGTCGTCGGGCTGTTCGTGGTGGTGTGGGGCGGGGCGCTGCTCTACTGGCGCCTCGGCCGGGTCGAGGAACGCTGGGGACGCCACCACGGGCCGGGTGGCGCCGAGGTGCAACCGAGCGAGGCCTGACCTCCCGGCCGCGCCTGCCTGCACCTCCGTTCACCTACCTGCCTTCGGATCCGGCTGAGCACTTGGGCATCGAGCGCGGGCGTGGCTACGCTCGGGCCGTGCACGAGTCGCTGCCGGACTTCCGGATGCCGGACGACGGCCAGGTCCAGCTGGCCGCGGACGTCTTCCGGCTGCTCGCCGACCCCACCCGGATCAAGCTCCTCTGGGCGTTGCTGCAGGGCGAGGAGTCCGTCGCGTGCCTCGCCGAACTCGTCGACGCCCCACCGACCGCGGTCAGCCAGCATCTGTCCAAGCTGCGCCTGGCGGGACTGGTCCGGGGGCGCAGGCAGGGCACCTTCGTCTACTACACCGTGGTGGACGAGCACGTCGCGAGGCTGCTCGGCGGGGCGCTCTTCCAGGACGAGGACGCGGCCCGCCGGAGCACGACACCCGCCGCACCGGCGCGCTGAGCACCGGCACAGGTCCGGTCAGGACGGGGGCGGCCGGCACTTCGCCGTCGCGGCCGGGTTCGGGGGCACGAGCCCGAGGCGCGCGGCCATCCACGGGAGCGAGTCCCGCAACGCGGCGCTCCAGGCCTCGAAGGAGTGTCCGAGGCCGTCGAGCACGACCAGGCAGGTCTCGATGCCGGCCTGCCGGGCCGATGGCGCGAGCCGCGTGGCCGCGGCGGCGGAATCGGTGTCCGTGCCGCCCACCTCGAACCATCCACCGGTCCCCGGGAACCGCCGCGAGCCGAGCAGGGTCGCCGGGTCGTGGGCGGCGAACTCCCGCTGCGACCCCCCGAAGTACTGCGCCACGGTGGCGGGGACCCCTTCGTCCGTCTCCCCGGCCCGCGGCCCGAGGAGCCCGCTGAAGTCGCCGAACGTGCCGAACGTGCCGGGATGGCGCAGCGTCAGCAGGAGGGCGCACATGCCGCCCTCGCTGAACCCGGCGATCGCCCACTGCGTGCCGGGGGGCCGGGTGGAGAACTGCTGCTGCACTGCCCGCGGAACGTCGGCGGTCAGGTAGGTCTCGGCATCACCGCCGGGCGAGTCGACGCACTCGGTGTCCCCGATGAAGTCGCCGTTGACGTCGGGCATGACGACGACCGGTGCGAGCCCCCCGTGCTGCGCGGCGAAGGCGTCCAACGTCGAGGTGGCCCGGCCGCCGTCGGCCCAGTCGCCGGGCCCGCCGGGCGTGCCGTGCAGCAGTACCAGCACGGGGAGCTCGGGGCGGTCCACGCCGAACCACGCGGGCGGCAGGTAGGCGATGGCCTCCCGGGCCGCGAATCCCGAGCGGGTGCCCGGCAGGGTCGCGGACACCACGAGACCGTTCTCGGGTACCCGGCCCCGGGCCCGGTCCGCGTAGGCGTCCCGGATGTCGTCCGCGCCGCCGAGGCCGAGCGCCACGCCGAGGGTGGGAAGGTAGCGGTAGCTCGCGTTGACGGCGGCGGCGACGTCGACGACTGCCAGGGTGAGGACCAGCATCACGGCCAGCGCGACGCTCACGGACCTGCGGGCGAAGCGCAGGATGAGGCCGATCCCGATCAGGGAGAGGACCAGGAGCACCGCGCGCACCGGCCACCAGTCGGTTGCCGACAAGTTCTGCAGGGTCTCGATGAGACGGGAGCATAGCGATGGCCACGTTCCTCGCGGTGGCGTTCGCGTTGCTCTCCGCCCTGTCGTTCGCGGTGGCGTGGGTGGCCCAGCAGCGTGCCGCCGCGGCCGTGCCGGACGAGGAGGCCCGCGGCATCCGGCTGATCCTCCGGCTGATGCGGCGCCCGGTCTGGTGGGCGGGCACGTTCGGCGACACCGCCGCCTTCGCGCTGCAGGCCGTCGCCCTCGGGTTCGGCTCGCTGCTGCTGGTCCAGCCGCTGATCGTGACGTCGCTGTTGTTCGCGCTGCCGCTGGCGGCGCGGTTCGGCGGCGCCCGGCCCACTAGGGCGGACCTCGGCTGGGCGGCGCTGCTCGCCGTCGCGCTGGGGGTGTTCATGGTGGTGGGCGAGCCGACCGCGGGCGTCGACCGAGCCGGGCTGCGGGACTGGGCGCCGGCCGGGCTGACGATCCTGGGCCTGCTCGTCGCCTGCGTCGCCCTGGCGTCCGTGCGGCGGGGGACGGTCCGGGCCGTGCTGCTGGCGTGCGCCACCGGCCTGGCCTACGGTGCGGTCGCCGCGCTGACGAAGGGCGTGGTCGACCTCCTCGGCGAGGGCGTCGTCCCCCTCCTCACCGCGTGGGAGACCTACGCGCTGGTCGTCGCGGTCGTCGGCGGGACGCTGCTGCAGCAGTCCGCCTTCCAGGCGGGGGACCTGGCCGCGTCGCTGCCCGCCGTGACCGTGGGGGAGCCGGTGGTCGCGGCGGTGATCGGGCTGACCGTGCTCGGCGAGCGGCTTCGGGCGGACGGGCCCGAGTGGGCACTGATCGGGCTACTGGTCGCGGTCATGGTGGCGGCGACGGTGGTGCTGGCGCGGTCGTCGGCCCGGTCGGCGCCGCCGGCACCCGCCGGCTCCTGATCCCCGCGTCGGGGTCCTCGGAGAGAACTGTGCTCACGCGACGCCCGACCGGGCGCCGGTGGCCGGGACGCCCCCGCCCGCGGGTGTCGTCTCCGTCCCGACCTCCTTGGGCACGAACAGCTCCCCGAGCACCGGCACGGACAGGAACCCCTCCGCGCCGGCATAGAGCAGCCCGACGCGGGGGAGGTCCCGCGCCCGCCGGTAGGCCAGCACGCGCGGCATCCACTCCGGGCCGAACTTCTCGTTGAAGTCGTGCAGGCTCCTGATCTGGAAGAACGGGTTCACCACGCCGACGGCCCAGCGCGCGACCCGCTGCGCCGGCGTCCGCTCGATCTCGTCGTCGAAGAGCCGGCCCCACAGCGCGAAGTTCATCGACAGCCGGGCGATCCCGTGCCGGCCGAGCTCCCGGGCGCTGGAGGCGATGAGGAACTCGGTCATACCGTTCGGCGCGCCCGGGTCGTGGCGCATCAGGTCCAGCGTGTACCCGAAGTCCGTGCCGTAGGCGGGCACCACCCGCAGGAACCCGCCGGGCACGCCGTCGGAGTCCAGCGCCACGCACAGCAGGAAGTCGGGGTTCGCGCCCTCGCCGACGACGTCCTGGCTCAGCGCCATCGTGAACCCGCGCTCCGGGCTCTTGCCCCGCCACTTCTCGCTGATCGCGTTGAGCTGCCCGACCAGCGTCGACGACGCCCGGTACTCCGGGATCAGCTGGAACCGGTAGCGCTTCCCGACCCGCCGGGTCGCGGACCGCACGCTGCGCCGCTCGGGTCCGTCGAGGGAGAACGTGCGGCAGTTCAGGATCGCCTCGTCGCCGAGGTAGAACGAGCTGAACCCGCGGGAGGCGTACAGCGGCATGCTGGCCTCGCGGACGGCGAGGAACGCGGGGTTCCACGCCCGGTCGTCGCACATCGCGAGGAACTCGTCGAGCACGGTGACCACCGAGTCCCGGGCGCCGACCGGATCCGCGGAGACGAGGGCGTAGCCGCCGATGTAGGTGTAGGCCAGGAACGCCTCGCCGTCGGAGGAGAAGAAGAAGCTCTTGTCCCGGCGCAGGGAGAAGTAGGCGAGGGTGTCCCACCCGTAGGTCCGCACGAGCCGGTTCGCCTGCTCCCAGTCCGTGCCCGTGTGCGGCCGGCGGCCGACGAGGGGCCGGAACAGCAGGAGGAGGAACACGAGCAGGCCGGCGATGCCGAGCGCGAGGAGTGCCGTGGGGAAGAAGTCCGCGAAGAACGGGGCGTCGTAGGTGTACGGCCCGTCCACGCCGACCAGGCCCGCCAGCGTCGTCAGCAGCGCGCCGCCGAAGGACAGGTCCGGGGTGAGCCGTCCGCGCTCGGTCCACAGCGCGAAGAGCCCGAATCCGAGGACGCCCGCGACGTAGATCGGCACGAACCGCACCAGCCGCCAAAGCGACGGCGGATCGGCCGGGGCCCGGAACCGGTCCCGGTTCCAGACCAGCGCGACCAGCAGCGCCACGCAGACCGTGACCGCCACCGGGTGCGGCCCCTTGAACAGGTGCCCCCACCCGGCCACCGCGACGAGCACCACCGCCACCCGCCAGGCCAGCCGCTTGTGTTTGGCGAGCTGGTCCGCGAGCAGGATCAGCAACAGCCCGACGATCACCGACACGACGTGCCCCGCCACCGGGAACCAGAGCGGGCCGACCCCGTCCGGCTCGCCGTCGAACCGGCTGTGCATCACGGGCAGCCGCACGAGCAGCTGGGCGACCCCGGCCAGGGCGGTGGACAGCGCGATCACCCGGACGGCGCCCCGGCCGCGCCGGTCCCGCTCGGGGGCCGCAGCGATGACCCCGGCCGACGGCGCGATCGGTGACAGCGCGGTCACCGACGGCGGCGGCCCGGCGCGAACGGCCTGCCCGGGCGGGCCCGGCGCCGGGAGGCCGGTGGGCGGCAGCACGAGGCGCGGGCCGCCGTCGGGCGGGGTGAACTCCGGTCGCAGCGTCGGGAAGAGGATCACCTCGCGGATCGACTCCACCCCGGCCAGGAGCATGATCAACCGGTCGATGCCGATGCCGAGCCCGCCGGTGGGCGGCATGCCCTGTTCCAGCGCGCGGACGTAGTCCAGGTCGATGTCCCCGGCCTCGGGGTCGCCGTCCGCCTTGGCCCGGGCCTCGGCCTCGAAGGCGGCGAGCTGCTCCACCGGGTCGTTCTGCTCGGAGTAGGCGTTGCAGAGCTCGAAGCCCGCGACGATCAGCTCGAAGCGCTCGACGTAGGCAGGGTCGTCCCGGTGGGCGCGGGCCAGCGGCGAGACCTCGCGCGGGTAGTCGATGCAGAAGACGGGGCCGACGACGTCGTGCTGTACCTTCTCGTCGTAGACCTCCTTCATCAGCCGCCCGGCGCCCCAGCCGGACTCCCAGGCCAGGCCCATGCCGTCGAGGATCCGGCGGGCCTCCGCGAGCGGCATGTCCGGATGCATCACCGCGCCGGTCCTCTCGGTGATCATGTCCGCGAACCGGACCCGGGGCCAGTCCTGCGCGAGGTCGATCGTCTCGCCCGCGTAGTGGACGGTGAGGTCGTCCCCGAGCGCGGCCCGCGCCGCCGTCGTGATCACGTCCCGGACGAGGTCCATGACGTCGTGGTAGTCGGCGTAGGCCTGGTAGGCCTCGAGCATCGTGAACTCGGGGTTGTGCCGCGTGTCGACGCCCTCGTTGCGGAACACCCGGCCGATCTCGAACACCCGCTCCATGCCGCCGACGATCAGCCGCTTGAGGTGCAGCTCGAGGGCGATCCGCAGGTACATGTCGAGGTCGAGCGCGTTGTGGTGGGTGATGAACGGCCGCGCCGACGCCCCGCCCTGGACGGACTGCAGGACCGGGCCCTCGACCTCGGTGAACCCGCGCTCGGCGAAGGTCCGCCGGATCGCGGCGATGGCCTCGTGCCGGATCCGGAAGATCTCCCGGGTGCGCTCGTTGACCTCCAGGTCGACGTAGCGCCGCCGGTACCGCGTCTCGACGTCGGTGAGCCCGGCGTGCTTGTCGGGTGGCGGCGCGATCGCCTTCGCCAGCAGCGTGAACTCCTCGACGCGCACGGAGAGCTCGCCGCGCCGGGTCGTCATCACGACGCCCTCGACGCCGACCCAGTCCGCCCGGTCCAGCTCGTCGAAGGCCCGGTGGCGCTGCGCGCCCAGGACCGCCGTGTCCACGAAGAGCTGGATCGCGCCGGTCCGGTCCCGGAGCCGGCCGAAGGTGAGGGCGCCCTGGCGGCGGATCAGCACGAGCCGTCCGGCGAGGAGCACCCGCGCGTCCGTCACGGTGTCCGGCGGCAGGTCCGGGTGCTCGTCGCGCACCTGCCGGGCCGTGTGGTCCGGTGCGTACCGGTAGGGGTAGGGCCGGCCGCCGGCCTCCCGCATCCGGGCGATCTTGGCCCGGCGCACGGAGTCCTGGGTGCGCGCGGTACCGGGCTCGGTGTCCGAATCGACGGCCATCGGGCCACCGTAGTGAGTCGCGGAGCACACTTCGTCCGGCTTTCAGGTCGAGCTTCGCCGATCAGACCTGGTCAGCGCCGGTCGCCGGACCACCGCTGCGCCGAGGCCGCCGCCCCGGTGACCAGGGCCCCGATCGCCAGTCCGATGACCAGCCGGATGACCCCGCCGGCGAGCGCCTCCGGGAGCGGCGTGCCGCCGACGAGGGGCAGCACCGTGGCGGCCGCCGTCACGAGGCCGACGATCCAGCCGAGGTAGGCGAGCGGACGCGGCGTCGAGACCAGCAGTAGGTGCGCGAGCCCGGTCGCGACGAGCGCCGCGCCCGCCGCTGCCACACACGACAGCGTGGTGGCGGAGTCGCCGAAGCCGGCGGCGGACGGTACGGCGGGCACGACGCGGAGCAGCACCCGGACGACCAGCACGCCGACCAGGGCGACGAGCGCGGCGACCACGGCTGTCGCCATGCCGCCCGTCCACAGCCGGGTCGCGTCCAGGGCCGGGCGCGGGGACGCCTGCACCTCGCGGGCCGGGACCGGCGCGTACGGGTCGGTGCCGTGGCGATCCGGTCCGTAGGCGGGGTACCGATGACCCGACCCTGCCGCGCGGGCCCGGTCCGCACCGTCACCCGGCCGGGCCCTCCGCGGACGACCGGCGTGTCGGCCGATCGGTGGTCACCTCCGCGCGGTCAGCCCGCAGCCGGCACCGGGGCACCACCGACGGACGCCGGATCCGGCGCCGGGTCCGGTACGCACGGCAGCTCGACGACGACGACGGTGCCGCTCGGCTCGCCCGGCAGCGTGGTCAGGCTGCCGCCCGCGGCGTCGACCCGCACCGTGTGCGACGCCAGCCCGATGTGCCCGTCGCGCAGGCTCCGCTCGGCCGAGCCCTCGGGGAGCCCGACGCCGTCGTCGGCGACGATCAGCCTGGCCCGGGAACCGGCCGGTTCGAGGATCACGGTCGCCGTCCGGGCCCGGGCGTGTTCGGCCACGTTCGCGAGGAGCTCGCGGGCGGTACGGAACAGCAGGGCGTCGGCGGAGGTGTGCAGGTCGTCGGGCCAGCCGTCGGTCACGACGTCGACGGTGAAGCCACCGCGCGCCGCGGCCGTGCCGGCGGCGTCCCGCAGGGCCGCGGGCAGCCCGGCCCGCGCCAGCACGGCGGGGTGCAGCTCCGCCACCGTCGAACGCAGCAGCCGCGATGTCTCGCGCAGAGCCGTCTCCAGCCGGTCGAACGACCCGGGGTCGCCGGTCTCCCGCGCGTCCTCCAGGTCCTGGCGGGCGGCCAGCACGTACTGCAGGGCGCCGTCGTGCAGGTTCTCGGACAGCGTCCGCCGCTCCCGCGCCTCGAGTTCGGTGAGCTCCCCGAGCAGGTCCGTGCGGCTCCGGACGAGGCCGCCGATCGTCCGTACCCGGGAGCGCTGGATGCGGGAGAGGCCGACGCAGCCGAGGCCGACCCCGGCCACGACCAGCGTGCGCAGCAGGAGCGACGGCCACGGCTCGATGTTCGCCTCCTGCGTCGCGATCGCGGCCAGCAGGTACACGGCGACGGTGGGCACGACGACGGCCGCGCACACCCGCGGCCGGAGCTGGGTCGCGGCGAGGACGGGGACGAGGAGGAACCCGGTGGTGAACACGTCGGAGGTCCAGCTGTCCGGGGTCGCGACCCCGGTGAGCAGGGTCAGCACCGCCAGCACCGCCAGGTCGACGAACAGCGCGAGCCATGCCAGGTGCACCGATGCCGCCGGATCCCGCCGGATCCACACCGCGACGGCGACCGCCCACAGCGCGTACCCGGCGCCGATCGCCGCGCAGGCCGCGACGTCGTGCCCGGGTGGCACGGTGACGGCGGTCAGCGCGACGAAGGCCACCAGCACCCAGCGCAGCACGACCTGCAGGCGCACGCCGCGGCGCGCGTGCTCGAGCGCGACCGCCCTCACCTCGGGTCCGACGGGTGCGGGCGCACCCGCCGAGTTCGCGACGGCCATGCGCTGTCCCTTCGGCCGGTCTCGCTCGGACGTGCGCTCATGGTGGCACCGCAGGGGGCCGGACGTCCCTATGCTCGCCCGATGACGGCAGGACGGTCGGGCGACCCGCGGGTCCGGGTGGTCGTCGCGGACGACCACCCGTTCTTCCGCGACGGTGTGTCCCGTGGACTCGTCCGGAGTGGGCGGATCGAGGTCGTCGCGGAGGCGGGCGACGGCCGGGCGGCGCTGGACGCCATCCGGCGCGACGGGCCGGACGTCGCCCTCGTGGACTACGAGATGCCGGACGTCGACGGGCTCGGCGTCGTCCGCGCCGTGGTCCGCGACGAGCTGCGCACCCGGGTGCTGCTGCTCTCCGCCCACACCGACAGCGCCGTCGTGTTCCAGGCGTTGCAGGAGGGTGCGGCCGGATACCTGGCCAAGGACTCGCGGCGCGCCGCGATCGTCGAGGCCGTGCTGGACGTCGCCCACGGCCGGACCGTCGTGCCCCCTGAGCTGGCCGCCGGACTGGTCGGGGAGATCCGGCTGCGGGCGCAGAGCGTGGGGCCGGCGCTCAGTGAGCGCGAGCGGCAGGTGCTGGCGGCGTTCGCGCGGGGCCTGTCGATCCCGCAGGTCGCGGCAGAGCTGTTCATCGGCGTCAGCACCGTCAAGACCCACACCCAGCGGCTGTACGAGAAACTCGGGGTCTCGGACCGGGCCGCCGCGGTCGCGATCGCGATGCGCAAGGGCCTGCTCGAGTAGGGGCCTGCTCGAGTAGGGGCCGGCTGGAGTACGGGGCGGCACGTGCGGAAGCCCGCGCCGTCACCGGTGCGGGCCGTCCGTGGACCAGATGTCAGGAGCCCATCTGGTTGTCGCCGTGGGCCAGGAGGCTCGCCAGGGCGGTCTGCGTGGCGGTGTTCATCGTGCCGGTCTGCGGCAGCTTGGCGTCGCGCTGCAGGTAGTCGATCGCCTGCACGGTCTGCGGGGTCATGGTGCCGGTGATCGGGCCCTCGTAGTAGTCGAGCTGCCCGAGCTCGCGCTGCAGCGTCTCGATCACGGCCGAGGGGACCGCCAGGGGCTGCAGCGTGACGTGGTGCGTGCCGCCGCCGGGGGCGAGGGCGTGGTGTGCGCCGCCGTCGATGGCGGGCGCGGTCCACGACGACGCCGAGCCGGTGGCGCCGGGCATGGGCGCCGGGGCGGCCGAGGTGCCGCCGAACCCGAGGACGATCCCGGCGGTGAGAGCGGCGCCGACGAGGACGCCGACGGCGGTGAGGAAGACGGTGCGGCCGCCGGAGCTGCTGCGCGGGGCGGCGGCGTCGTGGGCGTCGTGCTCGGTGGAGGTGTCGGTGGTGATCATGGTCTGTTCCTCTCGGTGGGCCGGGGCTGTTGCCCTGATGACTCCACGATGACCCCGCCGGCGCCCGCACACCGTCGGCCGGGAGGGCCCTGCGGGGGACGATCCCGCTGTCGGGCGATCGGGGGACGGCGGGGGCCGCCGGGCCGCTTCACGCCTGCAGGCGCGCTGGAAGGTCGGGGCCGCCGGGACGCCGCAGCGAACCGTCTACGCGAAGTTCTGGAGGGGGTGGCGCGCGCGGGCGATGAGTTCCGTGGGGCCGCGCGGTCTCTCCCGTGTGGGAACCTGCCGCCCGCCCCGACACGAGGAGACCTCGATGCCCGCCAGTACCCCCGCCCCGTCCGGTGCTCCCTGCTGGATCGACCTGTTCAGCTCCGACCCCGACCGCGCCGCCGAGTTCTACGGCGCGGTCCTGGGCTGGGAGGCCGAGTCCTCCGGCGCCGAGTACGGCGGCTACGTGAACTTCACCAGGAACGGCGTGCGCGTTGCCGGGATGATGCGCAACGACGGTTCGGCGGGCCAGCCGGACGCGTGGACCACCTACCTGTCGGTGCCGGACGCGAAGGCCACGACCGAGGCCGTCGTCGGCGCCGGCGGGCAGGTCTACATGGAGCCGATGCAGGTGGGCCCGCTGGGGACCATGGGCATGGTGGCGGATCCGGGTGGCGCCGCGGTCGGGCTGTGGCAGCCCGGCGAGCACCGGGGCTACGGGCTGAACGGCGAGCCCGGCGCGCCCTGCTGGCACGAGCTGCACACCCGGGACTACGAGGCCGTGCTGGACTTCTACCGCACGGCGCTCGGCTGGGAGACGCGCGTGATGAGCGACGCCGAGGACTTCCGGTACACCCAGATGGTCTCCGGCGACGGCGAGTACGCCGGGGTGATGGACGCGAGCGCCTTCCTCCCCGAGGGCGTCCCGTCGACCTGGCAGATCTACGTCGGGGTCGTGGACGTCGACGCGGCCGTGGCCCGGACCGTCGAGCTCGGGGGGAGTGTCGTCGAGGCGCCCGAGGACTCCCCGTTCGGCAGGCTGGCGCGGATCGCGGACCCGACGGGCGCCCAGATCAAGCTGGTGGAGGTGCCGGTTCCGGCCTGACTACCGTCTTCAGGCGTGACCGAACCGCCCTACCTGCGCACCACCCGCGAGGCCTACGACACCGTCGCGGCCGAGTACGCCGAGCACTTCCGCGGCGAGCTCGACAGGAAACCGCAGGACAAGGCGATCCTCGGCGCGTTCGCCGAGCTCGTCCGCGCGAACGGGCCGGTGCTGGACGTCGGCTGCGGGCCGGGTGACGCACTGGCCCACCTGCGGACGCGCGGGGTGAAGGTCTTCGGCGTCGACCTCTCGCCCGGGATGGTCGACGTGGCCAGGTGGGCCAACCCGGGCGTCCGGATCGACGTGGGCTCGATGACCGCGCTGGACCGCCCGGACGGTGCTCTCGGCGGCCTCGTCGCCTGGTACTCGATCATCCACATCCCGCCGGAGGAGCTGCCGGCGGTGTTCGCCGAGTTCCACCGCGTGCTGGTCCCGCGCGGGCACCTGCTGCTCGCGTTCCAGGTCGGCGACGAACCCCTGCACTTCGACGAGGCGTTCGGCCACGCCGTCGACCTGGACTTCCGCCGGCTGCGGCCGGACCGGGTCGCGGACGTACTCGCCGACGCCGGGTTCGACGTGCTCGCGCGGACCGTCCGCGAGCCGGTCGGGGCGGAGACGGCCGAGCAGGCGTTCGTGGTGGCGCGGCGGAGCTCCTGACGCGCTCAGCATTCGACGATGGTCACCGCCAGGCCGCCGCGGCTCGTCTCCTTGTACTTGCTCTTCATGTCCGCGCCCGTCGCGCGCATCGTGCCGATCGCCTTGTCCAGGCTGACGTGATGGGTGCCGTCCCCGCGCACCGCCATCCGGGCGGCGGTGATCGCCTTCATCGACGCGATCGCGTTGCGCTCGATGCACGGGATCTGGACGAGCCCGCCGATCGGGTCGCAGGTCAGGCCGAGGTTGTGCTCGATGCCGATCTCGGCGGCGTTCTCCACCTGCTCGGGGGTGCCGCCGAGGACCTCCGCCAGCCCGGCCGCGGCCATCGAGCAGGCCGAGCCGACCTCCCCCTGGCAGCCCACCTCGGCCCCGGAGATGGACGCGTTCTCCTTGAACAGCGCGCCGACGGCGGCCGCCGTGAGCAGGAAGCGGACGGTCCCGTCGTCGTCGGCCGCGGCACAGAACTTCGCGTAGTAGTGCAGGACCGCGGGGACGATCCCGGCCGCGCCATTGGTCGGGGCCGTGACGATCCGGCCGCCCGCGGCGTTCTCCTCGTTGACGGCGAGGGCGAACAGCGTGACCCACTCCGTGGCGCCCAGCGGGTCGCCGTCGTCGCCGCGGGACTCCAGGTCCGTGCGCAGCGCCGCCGCCCGCCGGCGCACCTTCAGCCCGCCCGGCAGCACGCCGCCGGTGCGCGACCCGCGCTCGACGCACTCCTGCATCACCGACCACAGGTGCAGCAGCCCGGACCGGACCTCGGCCTCGGGCCGGCGCGCGCACTCGTTGGCCAGCATCACGCCGCTGATCGCGAGCCCGGTCTCCCGGCACCGGGCGAGCAGCTCGGCGCCACTGTGGAACGGGTACGGGACCTCCGTCGCGTCGGGGACGAGCACGGGTGCGCCCGTCTGGTCCTCGTCGAGGACGAACCCGCCGCCCACCGAGTAGTAGTGCCGGACCAGCAGCGTCTCGCCGGTGCCCGACGCCGCGCGGAACCGCATCCCGTTGGAGTGGAAGGGGAGTGAGCGCCGCCGGTGCAGCACGACGTCGTCCGCCGCCACGAAGCCGATCTCCTGCGTCCCGCCCAGTCGGATCCGCCCGGTCTCCCGGACGCCCTCGACGATCGGGGCTGCCGCCACCGGGTCGACCGTCTCCGGTCGTTCCCCGGCCAGCCCGAGCACCACCGCGCCGACGCTGCCGTGCCCCTTCCCGGTGGCGCCCAGCGAGCCGAACAGCTCCGCCTTCACGTGCGCGACCCGGTCCAGCAGCCCGTCCGCCGCCAGCCGCTCCACGAACGAGTGCGCGGCCCGCATCGGCCCGACGGTGTGCGAGCTCGACGGCCCGATCCCGATGCTGAAGAGGTCGAACGCGCTGACGGTCATCCCCGGTGCTCGGGCGCGGTCTCGATGTGCCATTCCGTCGCGGCGTCGATCAGCCACTCGGCCAGGTACCCGGCGAAGGACGACCTCACCAGGATCCGATAGTCCGTGCCGTCGTCGTCCAGGGCGAGCAGGACGACCCCGGCCTGGCCCAAGGTCGTCACCGCCGCCGAGCCGGCCGGGAACGCCCGCGGGTGCAGGTCGATCGCGCAGCCGGTCTCGAGGACGTCGCGGGCGTGCGCGCCGCGCAGCCGGATCGTGGTGCGCTGGGCGGACACGTCGACCGCGGCGCCCTCGCCGTCCAGCGCCTCCCGCAGGGCGGCCTCGAGGTCCGCGGGGGAGACGAACGGGCTGGTCACGAGCCACTCGTCGGGCCCCAGCCAGATCGCGGTGGACCCGGCCCCGTCCGCGCCGCCCTCGGCCCAGCCACGGACCGGCAGCGGCCTGCCGACCTGCGCGGCGGTGCGCTCGGCCGCCGCACCCGAGCACCGGACGTCCACCATGGCGTGGAAGGGCTCGGCGAGCAGCGCGACGGTGTCCGGGAGCTCGGCGAAGCGCCCGGCCCAGCCGTGCAGCGGGCCGGTGCGCGCGAGTGTCTCGGCCATCCCTGTCTCAGCCATCGCGACGGGTTCCTTCCGGGTCGACGAGCACCGAGCTCGTCACCTCGACGGGCACGAGCTCACCACCCACGGGGACGACGAGGGTTTCGCCGATGCGCGCGTGCCCGCCCTTGACCAGCGCGAGCGCGAAGGTCCGGCCGAGGGCGGCGCTGCGGTAGCTCGACGTGACGTGGCCGAGCATCGGCACCGGGGGCGGCGGCAGCTCCGCGAGGTTCTCGACGATCTGCGAGCCCTCGGGGAGCTTGCGCTGAGGGTCCACCGGCAGCAGCCCCACGAGCTGCTTGCGCAGCGGGTCCAGGTTGGACGGCCGGGAGAAGGAGCGCCTCCCGATGAAGTCCGGCTTCTTCTTCGACACCGCCCAGGCCATGCCGAGGTCCTGCGGCGTGACCGTGCCGTCGGTGTCCTGCCCGATGATCGGGTAGCCCTTCTCGGCGCGCAGGACGTGCATGGTCTCGGTGCCGTACGGCGTGATCCCGTGCTCGGCGCCAAGCTCCAGGAGCCGCGCCCAGACGGCCGGTGCGTGCCAGCCGTCGACGCTCACCTCCCAGGCCAGCTCGCCCGAGAAGCTGATGCGCGCCAACCGGACCGGCACGCCGGCGATCCCGTCTCCTCCATCGAGCACCGTGTCGAGCCAGCTCATGAACGGGAAGGCCTCGTTGGACACGTCGACGCCGGGGGCGAACGCGCCGATCACGTCGCGCGACCTGGGGCCGGCGACCGGGAACGTCGCCCACTGCTCGGTCACCGATGTGAGGTGCACCCGCAGGTGCGGCCACTCCGTCTGCAGCCACTCCTCCATGTGGTCGAGGACCGGCGCGGCGCCGCCGGTGGTGGTCATGACGAGGAAGCGGTTCTCGTCGATCCGGAGCACCGTGCCGTCGTCGATCACCATGCCGTCGAGCCCGCACATCACGCCGTACCGGACGCGGCCGGGCTTCAGCGAGCTCATCAGGTTCGTGTAGATCATGTCCAGGAAGGCGCCGGCGTCGGGGCCCTGGACGTCGATCTTGCCGAGAGTGGAGCCGTCCAGAATGCCGACGCCGCCGCGGACCGCCGCGCACTCGCGCAACACCGCGGTCTCCATGTCCTCGCCCGGCCGCGGGTAGTAGCGCGGCCGCTTCCACTGGCCGACGTCCTCGAACACCGCCCCGGCCTCGACGTGCCAGGGGTGCAGCGCCGTCGTCCGCTCGGGGTCGAACAGCCGTCCGCGCTCCCGCCCGGCGAGCGCGGCGAACGCGACCGGCGTGTACGGCGGGCGGAACGTGGTGGTGCCCAGGGACTCGATCGGCACGCCGAGCAGCTCGGCGGTGATCCCCGAGGCGATGACCCCGGAGGTCTTGCCCTGGTCGTGGGCGGTGCCGATCGTCGTGTAGCGCTTGACGTGTTCCACCGAGCGCATCCCGGCGCCGACGGCCCGGGCGATGTCCGCGACCGTCGCGTCCCGCTGGAGGTCGACGAACTGGCGCGCCGGGTCGCCGTCGGTGCGCCAGAGCACCTTCGTCGGCGTCCGCTCGACGGGCTCCGGTCGTTCGCCGGCGCCTTCGGCCAGGCAGCCGGCGAGGTCCAGGGTGCCGTTCGCGGCCCCGACGACCGTGACGCCGTCGAGCGGTTCCCCCGGGACGAACGCGCCGAGCGCGGGCTCGTAGCGGAGCGCGCCGCGGACGTGGCTGAACAGGTGGGCCGTGGGGTTCCAGCCGCCGCTGACCAGCAGGAGGTCGCAGGGGATCGCCTCGTCGCCGACGAGGGCGTGGGTGACCCTGTCCGCGCCGTGGGTGCCGGTGACCGCGGTCCCCGTCCGGACCGTGATCCCTTGCTCTGCGCACACCCGCGCACCGGCCTCCGGGGCCTCGTCCCGGGCGTCGAGCACCGTGACGCGGGCTCCGGCGCGGGCCAGGTCCGCGGCGGCGTCGTAGGCCGCGTCGTCGCTGGTGAAGGCCACGATCTCGCGTCCGGCGAGCACGCCGTGGCGGTGCAGGAAGTCCCGGGCCGCGCCCGCGAGCATGATCCCCGGCCGGTCGTTGTCCTCGAACACGATCGGCCGCTCGTGCGCCCCGGTCGCGACGACGACCTGCGCCGCGCGGATCCGGTGCACGCGCTGCCGGGAGACGTTCCGCGGGGCGTCGGTGCCGAGGTGGTCCGTGCGGCGTTGCAGGGCGAGGACGAAGCCGTCGTCGTAGTGGCCGAAGGCGGTGGTGCGCTGCAGGTGGAGCACGTCCGGGTAGGACCGCAGCTCGACGACGGTGTCCGCGACGAAGTCCAGGGCGGAGCGGCCCGCGATCCGCTCGGTGCCGAGCAGCGTGCCGCCGGCGGCCGGACGGTCGTCGACGAGCACGACCCGCTCCCCGCGGCGCGCGGCGGTGCGGGCGGCGAGCAGCCCGGCCGGCCCGGCGCCGACGACGAGCAGGTCGCAG
>NZ_JAODNI010000017.1 GCF_025465255.1 Pseudonocardia sp. | reverse complement strand
GTAGAGGGCGTTGGCCAGTTCCACGTCGCCGTGCAGGAACACCCGGTCCCACGGCACCAGCACGTCGTCGAACACGACGAGGCAGTCCGCCTCCTCGAAGTGCGAGGACAGCGGGTGGTCGAACGGGTGCCGGGTGCCGTCGTCGAAGGGGGCGCGGGAGATCAGCCGCAGGCCCGGGGTGTCGATCGGGATCGCGAAGCAGGCGGCGTGGCGCTCGTCGCCGGGGCGCAGGCCGGGCAGGCTGTAGATGATCAGCTCGTCGGCCATCGGGGCGAGCGTCGCCAGCATCCGGGCGCCGCGGACGACCAGTCCCTCGTCGGTCTCGGACACCACGCCCATGTGCAGGAACTGCTCCTGCTGCTCCGACGCGCCCTTCGAGCGGTCGGTCTGCGGGGTGATCAGCGCGTGGGTGAGGAACAGGTCGTTGTCGCGGACGTAGGAGTAGTAGCGCGCGATGTTGTCGGCGTACCGCTGCCCGAGCCTGGCGAACACGCCGGGGGACTCGGTGAACGCCATCAGCGTGGTGTTCAGGAAGTCCGGCGAGCGGCCCATCAGGCCCAGCGTCGGTTCGGCCCACGCCCGGTACGCGGCCCGCCTCGCGGCCAGGTCCTCCGGGGTGCGGCACGGCAGGAACGCGCGTCCGACCCGGGCCCCGTCGGGACCCGGCGCGGTGAGCACCGGGGCGAGCTCGGGATCGTGCTGCAGGTCGTAGAGCCGGGCGATCTGCTCGATCGGCCGACGAAGGGCGGGATGGGTGGTGACGTCGTCGACGCGCGCACCCCGCAGCCACACCTCGCGGGGGTGCTTCTGCAGGTTCTCGACGTACTGCGCACCGGTACGGACGGGCATCGACGGTCCCTTCTCAGGCCGGAGCAACTGAAATGCTAGCGTGCTTGTTGACCGTAACCCCCGTCACACGACCGGGCAAGCACGTCCTTGACAGTGACTCAGGCCACGTGGTGCATGCAAGCATTCTAGGAGGCCAACGGCGGCCTCGTAGGCGTCGAAAGGTGTCCGGGAATGCGGTTGGGAACCTTCCTGCTGCCCAGTGCAGCGGCGACTCCGGAGCAGTACCGGCAGGGTTACGCGGGGGCGAACCCGAACTTCTACCAACGCGCGCTCTTCGAGAACGCCGCTGTGCTGCGCCAGCTCGACGACCTCGGCTTCGACTTCGCGGCCTTCTCCGAGCACCACTTCCATCTCGAGGGCCTCGAGATGTCGAACAACCCGATCCTGCTCGGCGCGTGGGCCGCGGGGATCACGAAGAAGCTGCGCATCGGGCAGATGGCGACCGTGCTGCCGGCCCGCAACCCGATCCTGGTGGCCGAGGACCTCGCGATGCTCGATCATTTCAGCGGTGGCCGGATGCTCGCCGGGTTCGCCCGCGGCTACCAGAGCCGCCACGTCACCACGATCGGTCAGAAGAACGGCGCCGTCGCGACGTACGCGACCGACCCGCAGTACGCCGAGCACGACGCGGTCAACCGCGAGCTGTTCGAGGAGGCCTACCAGGTCGTGCGCGGCCTCTGGGCGAACCGCGAGTTCGCCTACCAGGGCAAGCACTGGCAGGTCCCGCCGCCCGGGATCACCTGGGACCACCCGGGGACCCGCGAAATGGCGCCGTCCACCGTGGGCGCCGACGGCACCGTGGAGAAGATCGGCATCGCCCCGAACACGCTGCAGGACCCGGCCTCGATCGAGCTGATGGTGCCCTTCACGCTCAGCCCCAACACCATTCGCTGGGCGGCGCGGGAGGGTGGCTGGCCGATCATCTTCAGCCCGATCGAGGAGACGGTGAAGGCCTGCCTCGATGCTTACCACGAGGAGGCGAAGCTGCGGGACCCGTCGATCGGCTGGGGTCAGAACGTCGGGCACTTCCGCGAGGTCGTCGTGGCCGACACCGACGAGGAGGCCATGGCGATCGGCGAGGACGCCCTGGGCTTCATCTGGCCGGCCTGGCACGACCACTTCGGGTTCAACGAGGCCCTGCGCTACCCGGGCGAGGAGGGGCCGATCCCGAACAACTACCGGACCATGGTCGACCGCGGGTACTCGATCACCGGCTCGGTCGACACCGTGGCCCGCAAGCTCGAGAAGACCATCGAGATGTTCGGCATCGAGCTGCTCGTGCTGTGGATGGGCATCGGCCCCGCGCCCGTCGACAAGATGCTGCGCAGCAACGAGCTGCTGGTCGAGAAGGTCCTGCCGAAGATCGGCATCAAGCTCGACCGGTTCGAGCCGACCTTGCGCCCGGAGTTCGCCTCGCCGAGGTGGACCGACCCCACCCGCTGACCCCGTTCGTCCGAGCCAGGCCTTTCGTCGAGTGCAAGGGAGCATTCCGTGGTCAAGAGCTGGATCTTCGACATCTTCAACTATCCGCACTCGCCGGACCCGGCCGACTTCGACCCGCAGAAGTGTCAGGAGCTCTACGACTGGCACTTCGAGTCGTGGCTCAAGGCCGACGAGCAAGGTTACGACGGGATCTTCTTCAGCGAGCACCACTTCACCGCCTACAACGTCAGCCCGTCGCCGAACCTGCTGGTGGCCACGATCGCGCGGCTGACGCGGAACATGCGGCTCGGGGTGATGGCCAACATCATCCCGTTCCACGACCCGCGCCGACTCGCCGAGGAGGCGGCGATGCTCGACTACCTCACCGGTGGCCGGCTCGAGGTCGGCATGGGCCGGGGCGTCGACGAGCAGGAGTTCCTCCGCCAGGGCATCGCGATGGAGGAGACCCGGCCGCGCTTCGAGGAGGGCATGGAGCTCATCCACACCGCGTGGCAGAACCCGACGTTCACCCACCACGGCCGGTTCTGGGACTACGAGGACGTCAGCATCTGGCCGCGCCCGATCCAGCAGCCCAACCCGCCGGTCTGGATCACGGCCCTGAGCCCCGCGACCGTCGAGTGGGCGGGCCGCAAGGGCTACAAGATGGGCCACACGTTCCTGCCGATCGGCGAGACGAAGGACATGTTCGACCGCTACCGCAAGTCCGCGGCCGATGCCGGTAACTCGACGAGCGCGGACCAGCTCGCGGTGATGCGCAACATCTTCGTCGCGGACTCCGACGAGCAGGCGCGGGACATCGCGGAGCCGGCGCTGGATCACCTCTTCGCGCTGTTCAAGGAGCACGCGATCTTCGACGACCTGGACGACGTGCCGGCGGGCTACGAGTACTACTCGTCGTTCTTCCGGCCCTTCACCTCCGGGCCGATCAGCTGGGAGGGCCTGCAGCAGGCGGGCATCGTCTGTGTCGGCTCACCGGAGACGGTGCGCGACCAATTGGTCGCCCAGGCCGAGACCCTGCAGTGCGGCAACATCATCTTCTGGGGCTCGTTCGGCACCCTGACCAGGGAGCAGACGCTGCGCTCCTACGAGCTCTACAGCCGGGACGTCATCCCCGCGCTGAAGTCGCTCGGCCTCGACTGATCGGGCGCCGATGCGCGTCGGGGTGGGGCTGCCCGCCGCCGTCCCGGGAGCGGGACCAGAGCAGATCCTCGGCTGGGCCCGGCGGGCGGAGGCCGCCGGGTTCTCCAGCCTCGCCGCGCTGGACCGGGTCGTCTACGCCAACCACGAGCCGTTGCTCACGCTGGCCGCCGCGGCGGCCGTCACCGAGCGGATCGCCCTGGCCACCCACGTGCTGCTGGGTGCGACCCGGGAGCCGGCCCTGTTGGCCAAGCAGGCGGCCACCCTCCACGCGCTGTCCGGGGGGCGGTTCACCCTCGGGCTGGGGGTGGGCGTCCGCCCGGCGGACTACACGGCGACCGGGACGGCGTTCGCCGGCCGGGGACGGCGGCTCGAGGACGTCGTCGACGCCCTGCGGCGCACGTGGGCGTCGGCGGGACCGGCCGGGACCATCGGGCCGGTGTCACCCGGTGGCCGGCCGGGCCTCGTCCTGGGTGGCCGCTCGCCCCGGGCGCTGGACCGCGCGGGCCGGATCGGCGACGGCTGGGTCGCCGGGAGCACCGCGTTCTTCGCCGAGGGAGCGGCCGTGGTGCGCGAGGCATGGCGGCGGCACGACCGCGACGGGGACCCGCGGCTGCTGGCGGTGGGGTACGTCGCGCTCGGCGTGGACGGCCCCACGCAGGCGCAGCAGTACCTGCCGGAGTACTACGGGGTGACCGCGGAGGCCGCCACGAGCCTGGCGTCCACCGCGCTGACCAGCCCGCGGGCGGTACGGGACGCCGTGCGGCAGCTGGCGGGGGAGGGCTGCGACGAGCTGGTCCTCTATCCGTGCGGCGCCGATGCGGACCAGGTCGGCCTGCTCGCCGACGCGCTCCGGTGAGGCCGCGACGCTCAGGGCTCGACGCCGTCGCCGGACCGGGCCGCCGGCTCCCAGATGATCTCGAGCGTGCTGACGATGTGGGCCTCGGTCTCCTTGCGGGCCGCCGCACCGTCGCGGACGCGCAGCGCCTCGAGGATCCGCTCGTGGTCGGCATGGCGCTGCTCGAGCGCGTGCGACAACGGGGTGAGGACGCCGTTGGTGTTGATCAGGAAATCGCTCAGGTCCCACATCCGCTGAACGATGGCGGCCATGACCGGGGACCCGGCCATCTCGTGCACGACGCCGTGGAAGGCGCGGTTGTGGGCCCGGTACCCGCGGCTGCGCTCGACCGGATCGTCGACCGAGCGCAGGGCGTCGATCCGGCCCTCGACGGCGGCGAGCCGGTCGAGCTGGGCGTCCGTCCGGCGGCCGGCCGCGATCTCGGTGAGGGTGCCCTCCATCGCGCCGAAGAGCCGGAAGAAGTCCTCGACCTCCTGGTGCGGGTAGCTGCACACCTGGCAGCCGACCTGCGGGATGATCTCCACGAGACCCTCTCCGGAGAGCCGGCGCAGCGCTTCCATGACCGGTTGCTTGCTGACTCCGAACTCGGTCTTGAGCGCCTCGACCTGCAACCGTTCGCCCGCGGCGAAGGCACCCTCGAGCAGCCGCTCCTTGATCTGCGCGTAGACCAGCGAGCCGAGGCCTCGCGCGTTCGGCCGACGGCCCGGGCCGAATCCCGAACCGGGCCAGCTGCCCTCGTCGCCGTTCATGGCCATCCTCGCAGCTTATCGGGGCCGGCAGGGGCCGGCCGCCGGAGCGGCCCGCCGCACCGGCCACGTCCGCGTCGTCCCCGCAACGGACCTTGTCCGCGGCCGTCCGCGCACCCTAGAATCCGTTGGAACGCTAGAATGCTAGCAGGGAGTCAACGATGACGCTTGCGCTGTGCACGACGTCGCACACCCCGCTGATGGGCAAGGCCGACCCGGGCGCGGACGTCTCCGCCCGGGTCGCGGCCGCGTTCGACGAGGCACGTGCCTTCATCCGTGACTACGACCCCGAACTCGTCGTCCTCTTCGGACCGGACCACTACAACGGCTTCTTCTACGAAGTCATGCCACCGTTCTGCATCGCCGCGGACGCCGAGTCCGTCGGCGACTACGGGCTGCCGAAGGGCCCGCTGCCGGTCGACGCGGAGGCCGCCCGCCAGATCGCCGCGCAGGTACTGGCCGACGGGCTGGACATCGCGGTGTCCGAGCGCATGCAGGTCGACCACGGGTTCTCCCAGCCGCTGCAGCTGCTCTTCGGTGCGATCGACGCCGTCCCGGTCGTCCCGGTCTTCCTCAACTGCGTCGCCGAGCCCCTGGGCCCGGTGGCCAGGGCGCGGCTGCTGGGCGCCGCGGTCGGCCGGGCCGCGGCGACGCTCGACCGGCGCGTGCTGGTGATGGGCTCCGGCGGCCTGTCGCACGATCCGCCGGTGCCTCAGCTGCAAGGCGCCGCGCCGGAGGTGAGCGAACGGCTGATCTCCGGGCGCAACCCGACGCCGGAGGAGCGCGCGGTGCGGGAGTCGCGGGTCGTCGGCGCGATCGCCGCCTTCGCCGCCGGTGAGTCGGACCTGATGCCGCTCAACCCGCAGTGGGACGCCGAGCTGATGGCCCTGCTCGCCTCGGGCGATCTCGAACGCCTCGACGGCCGGCCCAACGACTGGTTCGTTGAGCATGCCGGCCACTCCTCGCACGAGGTGCGCACCTGGATCGCCGCCTACGCCGCGCTCGGTACGGCGGGCGACTACCGCGTCGAGACCTCCTTCTACGAGGCGATCCCCGAGTGGATCGCCGGGTTCGGGCTCACCACCGCCCGCACCGCCCGCACCGCCCCTGCCTGACACCCCGACCCCGAGACCCCGATCCCGAGGAGCCGTCATGGAGCTCGACCCCCGCCGGACCGCGTTCATCGCGGTGCATTACCAGAACGACGTGATCACGCAGGAGGGCGCGTTCGGCGCGTTCTTCGCCGAGCAGGCCACCGCGGCCGGCGTCGTCCCGACCACGAAGACGCTGCAGGAGGCCGCCCGCGCGGCTGGCTCGACGGTGGTCTTCACCCGGGTCGCGTTCCAGCCCGGCTACGGCGACCTCGTGGGCAACTTCCCGCTGCTCGCCATGGTGGGCCAGCAGGGATGCCTGGTCGACGGCACGTCGGCGGCGGCGATCGTCGACGAGCTGTCGCCGCAGGACGGCGACATCGTGGTGACCCATCAGCGGGTCAGCGGGTTCGTCGGCAGCGAGCTGGACACCGTCCTGCGCGGCCGCGGCGTCGACACCGTCGTGATCACCGGGGTCGCCACCAACATGTCCGTCGAGAGCACCGCGCGCAGTGCCGGCGACCTCGGCTACCGCACGATCGTCGTCTCCGACGCGTGCAGCGCCGCCGCGCCCGAGGTGCACGAGGCGTCCCTGGCCAGCCTCGGCATGCTCGGCGAGGTCATCACCGCCGCCGACGTGCTGGCCGCGCTGAAGGCCGAGGTGAGGGCCGCATGAGCCGGCCGTCCATCTGGTCCGCGCTGGCCGGGCTCGAGTTCACGGTCCGCTACGTGCAGGTCGGGGAGTGGCGCACGCGGGTGCTGGAGGCGGGCGAGGGCGAAGCGCTCGTGCTCATGCACGGCACCGGTGGCCACATCGAGGCCTACGCGCACAACCTCGTGCCGCTCTCGCAGCACTTCCGCGTGATCGCCTACGAGTACCCGGGCCACGGGTGGACCACCCACACCACCCGCGACCTCGAGCTCCCCGACTACGTCGAGCACCTCGACGGCCTGCTCGACGCGCTGGACGTCGAGCGCGCGCACCTGTCGGGGGAGTCCCTCGGCGGCTGGCTCGCGCTCAAGTACGCGGCCGCGCATCCGGAACGCGTGGGCCGGGTGCTGCTCAACACCCCCGGCGGCACGATGGCCACCCCCGAGGTGATGGAGCGGATCCGCAGCCTGTCGCAGGCCGCGGCCGACGACCCGAGCCACGAGCGGATCCAGGCCCGGCTGGAGTGGCTGATGGCCGACCCGTCCTCGGTCACCGAGGAGCTCGTCGACATCCGGCGCACGATCTACGCCCGGCCCGGTTTCGCCGAGTCGATGCGGCACCTGCTGTGCCTGCAGGACCCGGAGATCCGGGCGCGCAACCTCGTCACCGACGAGGAACTCGCCGCCGTCGCCGGTCCGGCGATGGTGGTCTGGACCAGCGACGACCCGTCGGGCCCCGCGGCCGCCGGCATGGCGATGGCGGAGAAGATGCCGGACGCCCGGTTCGAGGTGATCAAGGACGCGGGCCACTGGCCGCAGTGGGAGCAGCACGAGGTCTTCAACGCCCTCGCCGTGGACTTCCTGACCGGGAAGCGGGACTGATGGCGCTGTTCGCGGTGGTCTGGCGCTACACCGACGACACGGCACTGCTCGACGAGGTCCGTCCTCTGCACCGGGAGTACCTGGGCGAGCTGGTGCGACAGGGCGTCGTCCGACAGGCCGGGCCGTTCGGGGACGGCTCCGGCGGGCTGCTCGTCTACGACGTCGCGGACGAGCAGGAGCTGCGGAAACGGATCGACGAGGACCCGTACAGCCTGCGCGGGGTCATCGTGGAGAGCCGGTCGTGGCCGTGGACGCCGGTGTTCGGGCCGCTGACGGCCTGACCCGGACATCCCTCGCGAGCCGGTGGCCGAGCGCGACCAACAGGGTGAGGACCACCAGGGCGGGGACGAACTCCCAGCCTCCAACCCGAAGGCCACGGCGGCGTTGAACGAGGCGTGTTGCAGGCCGACCGAGCAGGCTGCCGCCGGTGCCCAGGTAGTGGACGCCGATCAGGTAGCGCAGGAACGGCGCTGCCACGACCAGCAGCCCGGGGTTCAGCAGGGCGTCGGGCCACGTCCAGCCGGGGCGCGAAGCCGAGCGGGATGTGGATGGCGACGAACAGTGGCGCGGTGAGCAACGCGCTGCGCAGGAGGCCGTGGCGATCGAGCAGCCGGGACTGCAGGAAGCCGGTCCAGACCGTCTGCTCCCACAGGTCGTAGGCCAGCGCACCGATGACGACGGTCTGGATCAGGTAGCCGCTCCCGACCTCGAACCAGCTGTCCGGGGCGGCCGGTGTCCCGGTCGCCGCGGCGACGGCGATGGTCGCCATCGGCATGCCGAGCAGCAGCAGCGCGTAGCGCCACCGACGACGTTAGGAAGGCGCGATCGCCCGGACCAGCCTGCTGGTACCACCGGGACCCTCACGATCAGTGGTGTGCCGGCACCCGCCTCCGGGCGTGAGCCGGCTGCGGACAGGATGGGAGGTAACGCCCCCGTCGCGGGTGGGCTGGCCCCCGTCGCGGAGTAGGGACAGCGGGCTGGCCCGGTGACGGCGAGGTCGTGCAGGCTTCCGGGCAGCCGAAACGTCGGTTTTCCTCACGAGAGCAGGCCACCGACATGACCGTCCTCCACCTCGCCACAGCGGGCCGCACCCGCGGCGCCCTGCCCCTCGACGCGTACCGGGACGAGCGGGCGGGGACACCGCGCGACGAGGCGGCCGGTATCGCGCGCTCGGTCCACAACAGCACCGCCCCGCTGCTGGCCGCGCTGGAGGGCGCCGTCTCCGCGGCGGCCGCCGACGGTGCCAACGACACCGGCGCCCGCCGGGTCGCGGACGCGCTCCGCGACGCGCGTATCGCCCTCGACCTCGCCGTCCTCGCCGCCGGCCGTGCCCTCGCCGACCGCGAGGTGCACCTCCGGCCGGCGAGCGGCTGAACGCCGGGCCTACCCCGTCGAGACGGGCTTCGCGTTGCCGGCGATCAGGTTCCACATCTCCTGACCGGCGTCGGACACGGCCCCGTTCGGCCGCGTCGCCGCGGCCACCGTCCAGACGAGCGAGGCGTTGTCGATCGGCACCAGCGCGATGGGGACCCGGGTGGCGATGGCGAGCGGACGGGGCACGACCGCGAGGCCGAGGCCGTGCGCGACGAGCTCGAGGAGCGAGCCGATCTCGTTGCACGTGACGCGCACGTTCCGGGGGATCCCCGCGGTGACGAAGGCATGGTCGGTGACCTGACGGGCGGCGAGGGCGGGGTCGAAGTCCACGAAGGTCTCGTCGGCGAGCGCACGCAGCTCGACGGAGTCCCGGCCCGCAAGGCGGTGCCCGAGCGGGCAGGCCAGGACCATGGGGTACGTCGCGAGCGGAGTGAGCTTCACGTTGTGGGGCGGCTCGAGCGGCATCGTGACGAACGCCAGCTCGAGGCGGTTGCCGACGAGGTCCGCGAAGAGCTGCAGCGGCATCCCCACGGTCACCGCGACGTCGACGTCCGGGTTCTGGGCGGTGAACCGGCTGATCAGGGCCGCGAGGTCCAGGCCCGCGAAGGACGGGATCGAGCCGACGTAGAGGGTGCTCTTGGTGACCCCGGGCCCCCCGCGGATCCGCGACTCGACCGCTTCCAGCGTCGCCAGGGCGCGGCGGGCGCCGGCGTAGAGCTCCCGGCCCGCGTCGGTGAGCTCCGCGCGCTTGCGGCTGCGGACGAAGAGATCGGCGCCGAGCTGCTGTTCCAGGGTGCGGATCGAGGACGACAGACCCGGCTGCGAGATCCGAAGGTGCTCGGCCGCGGCGGTGAAGGTCCCGACGTCCGCCACCGCGAGGAAATGCCGCAGCTGACGAGTCTCCATCCATAACTCCTTCTTATGCTCAACCGAGGATAACTGTATTGGACATCTCTGATCTATGTGAAGCATCCTCTCCCCACGCAGGGCCGCACCGGTGGGACGCCGGATCCGGCGCGCTTGAATCGGTGAAGGAGAAGGACATGGGGATCAGCCCGGAGGCTCCGGAGAGCCTGGACCTGGACGGACTGCTCGTCGGGCTGCCGCCGGCGGGCGCGTGGACGTGCCTGGTCGAGATCGACGACGTCGCGTTCGGCCTGCGCTGCGACGGCGCCGCGACGACCGTCGTGCCGGTCACGGGCATCAACGACAGCTGGGACTTCGAGTTCGCCGTCGGTGCGGCGGACTGGTCCGCGTTCTGCAGCGTGCCCCGGCCGCGCGGGTACACCACGGCCCAGGCCATGGTCGCCACCTCGCGAGCCCGGCCCGTCCGCGGCGACCGTGCGGTGTGGGCCCGGGCCGCGGTCGTCGTCGACCGCGTGCTGGACGCGCTTCGCGCCGCGGCGACGACGGTGCCCGAGCCGGCCCTCAACCCGGAACCGCCGGCGAGCCCTCCGGGCCTGAGCCCGATCGTCGGCAGGTACCTCACCCTGGAGGTCGACGGGGCCCGGCAGCGCCTCTACTACGAGTCGGCGGGTACCGGTCCCGCGCTGGTCTGTCTGCACACCGCGGGAGCGGACTCGCGGCAGTTCCGCTACCTCCTCGAAGACCCCGAGCTGACCGCGCGGTGGACCGTGATCGCCTTCGACATGCCGTGGCACGGCCGCTCCGAGCCACCCACCGGGTGGCAGGAGGAGACATACCGGCTGACGACGGACACCTATGCGGCGACCGTGCTCGCCGTCGTCGACGCGCTCGGGCTCGAGCGTCCGGTCCTCGCCGGCTGCTCCATGGGCGGGGCGATCGCGCTGTACCTGGCGAGCACCCGCGGCGACCGGTTCACCGGGGTGTGCGCGTTGGAGGGCGGCCTCGGCAACCCCTCCCGGTTCGTCGAGTGGACCAACCGTGGCGACGTCGACCACTCGCGGTTCCTGACCAGCTGGGTCGGGGGCCTCATCGCGCCCACCAGCCCGGCCGGCCCGGCCGCGCAGACGCTCTGGGGATACGCCCAGTCGGGCCCCGGGGTCTACCAGGGGGACACGTACTTCTACTCCCAGGACCTCCCGCGCCACACCGAGGCGCTGCGGCCGGCGGGCTGCCCGCTGTACGTGTTCAGCGGCGAGTACGACTACTCGGCCACCACCGAGATGAGCCGCGAGGCCGCGACACGCCTCGGCGGGCACCTCGTCGAGATGCCGGGCAAGGGGCACTTCCCGATGTCGGAGGACCCGGTGAGCTTCGCCGAGCACCTCTACCCCGTGCTCGACCTCCTGCACGACAAGTACGAGCGCTGACCGAACCTCACGGCCGCCGGTCGGGCGCGAGCCCGGACCCGGTGCCGACGGACACGGAACATCCCAGAGAAGTGGTGAACCGCATGACCCACGATCCCCACGCCACGGCCCTGCCGCCCTTGGAACCGGACCCACGACGCCGCCTCGTGGCCGCGGGCATCGGCAACTTCATGGAGTGGTTCGACTTTGCCGTCTACGGGTTCTTCGCCGTGGCGATCGGCGCGAACTTCTTCCCCAGCTCCAACCCGACCTCGTCGCTGCTCTCGACGCTCGCGGTGTACGGCGTGGCGTTCCTGATGCGACCGGTCGGCGGGTTCGTGATCGGCGCCATCGGCGATCGGCGCGGCCGCCGCTTCGCCCTGATGCTCTCGGTCGTCCTGATGGGCGTCGCGACGGCGCTCATCGCCGTGTTGCCGACCTACGCGATGGTCGGGGTGACGGCCCCGATCCTGCTGGTCCTGCTGCGTTGTGCACAGGGGTTCTCCGCCGGTGGCGAGTGGACGGGCTCGGCGGCGTTCCTCGTCGAGAACGCCCCGCCGCACCGGCGCGGGCTCACCGCGAGCATCGTGCCCACGACCGCCGCACTCGCGGTGGCGGCCGGCGCGGCGGCCGCACTCGTCATCCAGAGCACCGTCTCTCCCGCCGACATCACCAGCTGGGGCTGGCGGGTGCCGTTCCTGGCGGCCTTCCCGCTGACCCTCATCGGCCTCTACATGCGCATGAAGCTCGAGGACACGAAGGTCTTCCGGGACCTCGAGGCGCAGGGCGCGGTGGTCGAGTCGCCGATCCGGGCGGTCGGGCGATCCGGCGGCAGGAGCGTCGCGATCTCCTTCGCCCTCTCGGCGATCACGGTTCTGGGCTTCTACTACATCGCGACCTACGTCACGACCTTCCTGACCACGACGGCGGGCATGCCGCGGCTGTCCGCGCTGGTCGTGGTGGCCGTCGGCGCGGTGATCTACGCGGCCCTCTGCCCGGTGATGGGCGCGCTCTCCGACCGCGTCGGCCGCCGCCCGGTCTCGCTCGCCGGAGGAGCGGGACTGGCGCTGTTCTCCATCCCGGCGTTCCTGCTGATGGCGACCGGCGATCCCGTGGTGGCGGTCCTCGGCGTGGTGCTGTTCGGCCTGTTCGAGGCGATGCACAACAGCACGACCACGGTCATGCTCATCGAACTGTTCCCGGCCAGCACCCGGTCGACCGGCAGCGCCATCGGCTACAACCTCGGCGCGGCGGTCGTCGCCGGTCCCGGCCCGCTGATCGCGGCCGCCCTGGCCGCGGCCGGCGTGGGCGTCGGCCTGCCGGCCGCCTACATCGCCGCGGTCGCCCTGGTCTGCACCGTCATCCTCTGGTTCGTCCTGCCGGAGACCCGGTGGCGTGACCTCGGCCCGGCCCCCCGCCCGGACCTCACCCTGGCCTCGCCGAGCACCGTCGGCGAGCCGGCCGTCCGGCCCACCACCAGCGCCTGACCGAACCAGGGAGATCACCGTGCATCTCATCCGAGCGCGTGCCGGCCGGCCGTCGGCGCAGCGCACCGACACCTTCACCGGCACCGTCTGGGGGGACCCCGTCTCCGCGGCCGGGGACGACCCGGTGGCGAACACCGTGGTGTTCGCCCCGGGAGCCCGCACCTACTGGCACCGCCACGAGGGTGGACAGCTCATCCTCGCGACCGCCGGAACGGGCTTCGTCGTCCGCGAGGACGGCCACGGCGGCGCGCTCCACTCCGGACAGAGCGTCTGGACGCCCGGCGGCGAGGTCCACTGGCACGGAGCCGGTCAGGACAGCCTGCTCACGCACACGGCGTTCTCGTTCGGACCGACCGAGTGGCTCCACGAGGTCAGCGACGAGGACTACGAGCGTGGGGTGCGCGAGTCCTCGTGGTGAACGTCGGCGGCCCGCTGCCCGACGGCGCTGCCGATCGAAAGGAGAGACAGGGACGAGGAGACCTACCGACGATCTCGGCCCTGAACCGGACGACGTGATCCTCACGCACCTGCACTACGACCACGCCGGCAACCTCGGCCTGTTCGACCACCGATCCGGCTCAGCTCCTCCACGCCTACGCCCGTCGCCTCCCGGGACCCGTCGACTCCCCGGATGACATCGTCCCTGGTCACGACCCGCTGGTCCGCCACTGCCATCCGGCCACGAAGCCGCACCTCGACGGGTGGGTGGCACAGCTGAGCGCGGGTACCGGGCGCGCAGCGACGAGCGTTGACCGACCTCGACGTTTCCGGAGCGGGCGGCCGTGCCACTCTGCGGGTCAGGACCCTTTCCGAGGACGGCGGTGCGGCATGGACGACCGGGGATCTCCGGTGCGGCGGACCGACGGTGATCCCGAACGCCCGGCGTCGCCGTCCGCGATCCGTCGCCGGCGTCGACGGCTCGCCGACGAACGGGCCGAGGCCGCGGTGTACCGCGACCTCGCCGGCCGCCGGTCCGGGGAGGACCGGGAGATCCTCCTCGAGCTGGCCCGGGCCGAGGAACGGCACGCCGCGCACTGGGTGCGGCTGCTCGGGGACGATCCCGGCCGGATCCCGCCCGGCAGCCTGCGCAGCCGGCTCCTCGCGTTGCTGGCCCGCCGGTTCGGTTCGGTGTTCGTGCTGGCGTTGGCCCAACGGGCCGAGAGCCGCTCGCCGTACGCCACCGACCCGGAGGCGACCGCCGCGATGGCAGCCGACGAGCGGGTGCACGAGGAGGTGCTGCGGGGGCTGGCCGCCCGGGGCCGTGCCCGCGTCTCGGGGACGTTCCGGGCGGCGGTCTTCGGGGCCAACGACGGGCTCGTCAGCAACCTGGCGTTGGTTCTGGGCGTCGCCGGCGCCGGGGTGACGGCGACCAGCGTCCTGCTCACCGGGCTGGCCGGGCTGCTGGCCGGCGCGTTGTCGATGGGGGCGGGGGAGTTCGTGTCGGTTCGGTCGCAGCGGGAGCTGCTCGCAGCGTCCGCGCCGGCCCTGCACGACGCCCCGCAGGTGCTGCCCCACCTCGATCTCGACGAGAACGAGCTCGCCCTGGTCATGCGAGCACGCGGGCTGTCCGCCGAGGAGGCCGTGCGCCGGTCGCGGGAGATGCTGAGCACCTACGACCCCGCGGTGCCGCTGCGCACGGGCGCCCCCGAGCCGGAGCACGAGGCGGTGGGCACGGCGCTCGGGGCGGCCGCGTCGAGCTTCGCGTTCTTCGCCTCCGGCGCCCTCGTGCCGATCCTGCCCTTCCTGTTCGGGCTCACCGGGCCCTTCGCCTTCGTGGTCTCGGTGGTGCTGGTGGGGCTCGCACTCCTCGGGACCGGCGCGACGGTGGGCCTGCTCTCCGGAGGCCCGCCCTGGCGAAGGGGGATCCGCCAGCTGCTCATCGGCGCCGCCGCGGCGGGCGCGACCTACCTCCTCGGCCTCCTCTTCGGCGCCACCCTGAGCTGAGCCCCGGGCCCGGTCTCGCCCAGATCCCGCTAGGCCGGGACGGCGCCCGCCTGCTGGAGCCGGCTCAGCTCGTCGGCCACCACGACGACGGCGGAGATCCGCCCGTCGGGGTCGACGGTCAGCACGTCGATCACCAGAGCCTCGATCCGGCGTCCGGTCGGTGCGAGATCGCCGACCGGGGTGGACCAGGGGCCGGTGTGCCGGGCGGCGTGCCGGAACGCGATCACGAGCTTGCCCGGGCCGCTCACGATCTCCAGGACCTCCCGGTCGTGCTGGGTGAATGCGGCGTGCAGGCCGGCCGCCCGCGCGACCATGTCGCGCACGGTGATCGGCGTGCCGTTGACCAGCACGGGGTCGGTGTAGAGGGCGGCGAAGGCGGCTTTCGGATCGTCGCGGGTCTCCGGGGGAGAGTCCCAGAGCGAGAGCAGGCGTCCGGCGAGGTCTGTGGTCATGGAGCCAGCGTGGCGGCTCTCGGCCGCAACCGGATCGGCCATGGGTGCCCAGATCTGCACATGTGCTGCCCGGCTGTCGTCCTGGAGCCCCGGCATCCCTGCCACCGGCTTCGGCTGCTGCCTCAGCGGTGTTCGCCGTCCGGCCTGCCCGACCCGGCGCCCTGCACCCGGTGGAGCAACGCGACCGCCTCGAGCTGGCTGTTGACGTCGAGCTTCGTGAGGATCGAGCGGATCTGGGCGCGGACCGTGGTCAGCGACACGACGAACTGCGCGGCGATCGCCGTGGCACGCTCCCCGCGCCCGAGGCACTCGAGAACCTCCCGCTCCCGCGAGGTCAGCCGCCGCCACCGCGATCTGTCCCGCGGTCCGCGGCCCGGCTGCACCGGTCGATCTGCACCCAGCGCTCACGCTCCTGCCGGAGCGAAGGGCTCCCGGCCGGACGACGCCCGGAAGACGGCGTCGAGCAGCTCGGGTAGCGGGGCCGACTTCGGGACGAACCCCACGGCACCCGCGGCGATCGCCGCCGCGATGCGGCGCTCCTCCGTGGTGGCGCTCACCAGCAGGACCGACCAGCCGCGGGCACCGAGGCCGACCACGAGGTCGAGCTCGTCGATCGACCCGCCGGGGCGGGCCGCGACATCGTCAGAATTGAGAGGGCGCGGTTCGTCAAATTCGACGGCGGAACGCGCGGCCCGGCTCCCTACGCTGCGGTCTCGCCGCTCATCGCGGCCCGGGGCGGAAGGGCAGGCGTATACCAGGTCGAGAACGCTGCAGAGGTCTATCCCGCCCATCCCGACGCTGCGGGATCCGCGCGGCGTCGGTGGGTCAACCGGACTGTCCTCGCACTGGGCCGTGCTCCAGGAGTAGAGCCATCGACGCGCGGTCCCCGGGACCCGCGATCCCCCGAAGCCGATTCGGCCTACCTCGGGTCGGTCCGCCGCCTCGTGGGATCGGCGGCTTGGCCGGCCGGGGCCGGCCAGGAGTCGTCCGGTCACGCCGGGGGCTCCGGCCGTTCCCGGGTCCCCTCCTCCAGGAGCTCCAGGACGTGCCGGTAGGGCCGGCCCGTCGCGCGGGTCATCCCCAGCTCGCAGGTGCGGTTGCACGACGCGTAGCCGTCGAAGGACCGGCCGGCCAGCTCCGTCGCCTGGGGGAGGGTGGCGGCGGCGGTGAGCTCCGGGTGGAGGAGCCCGCGGTCCCCGGCGAAGGCGCAGCAGCCCCAACTGTCCGGCACGATGACGGAGGTGGCGACCGCGGCGGCCACCTTCCGCAGCGGCTCGGTCAGGCCCATCCGGACGGCCGAGCAGGTCGGGTGCAGGGCGAGCGAGTCCAGGGGAGCGGTGATCTCCAGCCGGTCGAGCAGGTGCTCGGCGGTGAACTCGACGACGTCGACGACCCGCAGCGCGGAGTACCGCGCGTCGTCCGCGGTCTCGATCATGTGCCGCAGGCCCTCCGTGCAGGACGACGCGTCGCCGACGACGGGCAGCTCGCCGCCCCGGGCGGCCTCCCACAGCGCCGGCAGCACGCGCCTGGCCATCTCGGCGTGACCCGCGGTCATGCCCTTGGACTTCCACGGGGTCCCGCAGCACAGCGACGCGACGCCTGCCGGCCGGGTCAGCGTGACGCCCGCCCGGACGCACAGCCGCTCGAACGCCGCGGCGGCACCCGGCTCGTCCTCGTCGTCCCCGGGGCCGGCGGCGGTTCCGAACATCGTGCCGGTGCACGAGGCGAACAGCACCGCGTCGGCACCGGGGCGCGCCGCGTCCGTGCGCGGCCGCCCGCCCTTCGGGAGCTCGGGGGACCACCGGGGCAGCGAATCGGGGTCGATCACCCTGCGGCCCAGGTCGTTCACCCCGGCCACGAGCCGGTCGGGGAGGGCACTCGCGGCGGTCAGCGCGGTCGCCGCGGCCCGGGTGGTGCCCGCCCAGTGCCGGGCGGCGGCGGTCCAGCCGCGGGTCGCCAGCGGCCCGGCCTGCTCTGCGCGCAGGCGTTTGACGAGGTCGCCGGTGTTGATCAGGACCGGGCAGGCGGTCTGGCACATGCCGTCGACGGCGCAGGTGTCGACGGCGTCGTAGCGGTACTCCCGCTCCAGCTCGGCGAGCAGGGCGGTGTCACCGGCGTCGCGGGCCCGCTGGATCTCCCGGCGGAGCACGATCCGCTGCCGCGGGGTGGTGGTGAGGTCGCGGCTGGGGCAGACGGGCTCGCAGAAGCCGCACTCGACGCAGCGGTCCACCTCCGGCTCGACGGCCGGGGAGCTCTTCAGGTGCCGCAGGTGCCCGCCGGGGTCGTCGCTGATCACGACGCCGGGGTTGAGCACGCCCCGCGGGTCGCACAGGGCCTTGATCTCGCACATGACGGCGTAGAGCTCGTCGCCGTACTGGCGGCGGACGAAGGGCGCCATCATCCGGCCGGTGCCGTGCTCGGCCTTCAGCGATCCGCCGTGGCCCAGGACGAGCTCGACCATGTCGTCGGTGAAGCGGGCGAAGCGGTCGAGCGGGGCGCCGTCGCCGAGCCGCTCGGTGAGCATGAAGTGGATGTTGCCGTCCTTGGCGTGGCCGAAGATGACGGCGTTGGCGTAGCCGTGCCGCGCGAACAGCGAGGTGAGCGTCTCGCAGGTGGGCAGCAGGGCGGGGACGGGGACGACGACGTCCTCGAGCAGCGCGGTGGTCCCGGTCGGGCGGGCCCCGGCGACGGTCGCGTAGAGGCCCTTGCGGATGTGCCACAGCGCGGCGCGGGCCGCCGGATCCGCGGCGAGGGTGCGGGGGCCGGTCACCGGGAGGGCCCCGAGCACGCCCTGGGCCGAGTCGGCGAGGGCGTCGGCCTCCTCGGGGGTCTGCGCCTGGTACTCGACGAGCAGCGCGGCGTGCCGGTCGACGGAGAGCCCGCGGAGCATCGCGTCGGCCTGCGGGTCGGCCTGGCCGACCCGCAACGAGGTTGCGTCGAGCAGCTCGATGGTGGTGGCGTCGGTGCCCACGAGGGCGGGCAGGGCGCCGGTGGCGGCCGCGAGGTCGTCGAAGACGAGCAGGCCGGTGCGGGCGTGCGGGAGCAGCGGCACGGTCCGCAGGACGATCGAGGCGATGAACGCGAGCGTGCCCTCGCTGCCCACGACGAGGTGGGCGAGGACGTCGACCGGGCGGGTGTGGTCGAGCAGCGAGTTGAGCCCGTAGCCCATGGTGTTCTTCATCGAGAACTGCTGCTCGACGCGTGCTCGCAGCGTGGGGTCGTCGCGGACCCGGTCGCGCAGCTTGCCCAGTCCCTCGTGCAGGGCGGGTTCGAGGGCGTGCAGGCGTTCGTCGGCGTCCGGGGCACCGGTGTCGACGACGGTGCCGGACGGCAGCACGAGCACCAGCGAGTCGAGGGTGGCGTAGCTGTTGGCGACCGTTCCGCAGGCCATGCCGCTGGAGTTGTTCGCGACGACGCCGCCCAGGGTGCAGGCGCTCTCGCTGGCCGGGTCCGGGCCGATCTTGCGGCCGAACCGGACGAGCCGGGTGTTGACCTGCCGGACGGTGGCGCCCGGGCCGACGCGAACCCGCGCCCCGCCGTCGAGGACCTCGACGGCCCGGAAGTGCCGCCGGGTGTCGACCAGGATGCCGTCGGTGCCGGCCTGCCCGCTGAGGCTGGTGCCGCCGGAACGGAACGCGAGCGGGACCCCGGAGGCGGCCGCGTCCGCGAAGAGCCGACCGACCGCGGCGGCGTCCGCCGGGACGGCGACCGCCTCCGGGACGAGCGCGAAGTGCGACGCGTCGCGGGAGTACGCGAGCCGGTCGCCGATCCGGGTGCGCAGCATCGTGGCCGGCTCTGCCATGGTCGTGCTCCTCGGTCGAAGGGCCGTCGGCGGATTCTCCCCCACGGCGTCGGGGGCGGTGCCCCTCCCTCTCGAACTGAGACGCTCCTAGAAGGTCCCGGGGTCCAGCCCCAACGCCGCCGCCAGGTCGGCGAGCGCCTGCTCCTCGCCCGTCACCTTGATCGCCCGCATGCCGAGCGCGGCGGCCGGCTTGCAGTTGACGCCGAGATCGTCGAGGTAGACGCACTGGTGCGGGGTCACGCCCAGCGCCTCGCACGCCAGCGTGTAGATGCGCGGATCGGGCTTGCGGATGCCGATCCTGCTGCTCTCGACCACGTGGTCGAACCGGGCCATGACCGCGGCGACCGCCTCCGCCTTCTCGGCGGTGGCCGACATCTGCGGGCCGTGCCCGGACGGCACGTTGTTGGTGATGCACCCGACGCGGTAGCCGTGGGACTTCAGCCACTCGATCGCCGCCACCGTGCGCGGCCGGATGTCGCCCGAGAGAAGTGCCAGGACGTCGCGCCCGGGCAGGTCGTGCCCCAGCGCGCGGGCCTCCTCCGCGAAGAGCGTGTCGAACCGGGCCCCGTCGATCTCCGCCCGCTCGAACAGCGCCCAGGCGTTGCCGTCCGGGTTCGCCGCGTTGATCCGGCGCACCAGGTCGCGCGGCAACCCGCGCTCGGCCTCCATCCGGTTGAACGCCTCGAAGGGCGAGGAGGTGACGACCCCGCCGAAGTCGAAGATCACGGCCGAACGTTCGTTCATACCGGTTGCGCGCTCCTCGTCGTGGGTGCCTGCCGGTGGACCCGCTGCCGCGGACCCGGCCGCCGGGCCTGCTCGGCGGGCCGGACGCTACCGAGTCGTGGATCGCCCCGCGCGGGGTGTACCGACGTACGGCGATGTGCTGCTTGCGCGTCCGCGGCACGTCCCCGAGGCTGGGTCCGCGGCCGGGCCCGGCGTGGGCGGCGGGAGGATTACCGCACCCGCCCCCGGTTGTTGCACCTGCCGACACAGGGAAGGGAGAAGCACATGAGCGACTCGACGAAGGCGATCCTCGCCGGAGGGTGCTTCTGGGGGATGCAGGACCTCATCCGCAAGCGCCCGGGCGTCGTCTCGACCCGCGTGGGCTACACGGGCGGGGACACGCCGAACGCGACGTACCGCAACCACGGTTCGCACGCCGAGGCCATCGAGATCACGTTCGACCCGGCCGCGGTGAGCTACCGGGACCTGCTGGAGCTGTTCTTCCAGATCCACGACCCGACGACGCGGAACCGCCAGGGCAACGACGTCGGGGCCTCGTACCGGTCGGCGATCTACTTCCTCGACGACGAGCAGCGCCGCGTCGCGGAGGACACGATCGCCGACGTGGAGGCCTCCGGTCTGTGGCCGGGAAGGGTCGTCACCGAGGTGGCTCCGGCGGGGCCGTTCTGGGAGGCCGAGCCGGAGCACCAGGACTACCTCGAGCAGTATCCGTACGGGTACACGTGCCACTTCCCCCGCCCGGAGTGGGTGCTGCCCCGCCGTGCGGACACGGTCGCGCGCTGACCTGACGCCGCCCGACCCGGGCCCGATCCGCGGCGCGTCCGCGACGGGCCCGGCACCCGGGTGGGCGCTTCCGGGCGGGGAGTTGGTCCGTCCGGGTGCCCCGGGCATGTCGTTCCCGCGGGGCACCGGGCCCCGGCCCGTAGAGTCCGTGCCTTCGCCCGGTCCTTCTGGAGGTCGTCTTGCTCGCGCGCACGCCGCTTTTCGGTGGAAAGAACCGGATCACCTTTCGCCTCACGAACGACGAGCCCGCCGGCCCGGTCAGCGTCGTCGGCGACTTCAACTCCTGGGAGCCCGGACGGCACGAGCTGATCCAGCGGCGCAACGGCAGCCGCAGCGTCTCGGTCGTGCTCGCGCCGGGGGAGCACCGCTTCCGTTACCTGGCGAGCAACGGGGTGTGGCTCGACGACGAGTCGGCCGACGTCGTGGACGCGCACGGCAGCGTGGTCCGGGTCCTCCCGCGTTCCTGACCCCGGTGCGGTGCCGGTACCGCCGGCACCGCACCGCGGAACGGGACCGCCCGGCACCTCGTCGCGCGCGGGTCCCGCTTGAAAAGGCCTGGTCCGGGTATACGGCCGCATGACGCAGGACGTCCCCATGAACGCTTCCGGACCCGTCTCCGGTGCCGAGACGGTCGACGCGGTGGTGATCGGTGCCGGCCACAACGGGCTGGTCGCCGCGAACGTCCTGGCCGACGCGGGCTGGCGGGTGGTCGCGCTGGAGGCGTCCCCGGCCCCCGGCGGTGCGGTGCGCAGTGCCGAGCTCACCGTGCCGGGTTTCGTGTCGGACGTCGCCAGCGCCTTCTACCCCCTCGGCGCGGCCTCGCCGGTGCTGGCCGAGCTCCACCTGGAGCAGTACGGGCTGCGGTGGCGGCACGCTCCCGAGGTGCTCGCCCACGTCACGCCGGACGACAGGTCGGTGGTCCTGTCGCGTGACCTGGAGCGGACCGCGGCGGCGGTGTCGGCGTGGGCGCCGCGGGACGGCGCGGCCTGGGTGGCGATGGTCGAGCAGTGGCGCCGCATCCGGGACGATCTGCTGGAGACGTTCCTGCGGCCGTTCCCGCCGGTGCGCGCCGGGTCCCGGCTGGCCCGGCGGCTCGGCCCGGCCGAGGGGCTGCGGCTGGCCCGCATGATCACCCTGCCGGCGCACCGGTTCGGCGAGGAGAACTTCCGCGGCGACGGCGCGCGGCTGCTGCTGGCGGGCAACGCTATGCACACCGATCTCGGTCCGGACGCCGCGGGCGGGGCGGTGTTCGGGTGGCTGCTGTCCATGCTGGGCCAGGACGTCGGGTTCCCGGTCCCGGCCGGGGGAGCGGGAGCCCTGACCGACGCCCTCGTCCGCCGGCTTATCGCCCGCGGCGGCCGGGTGGACTGCGACCGTCGGGTCGCCGAGGTCCTGGTGCGCGGCGGCCGGGCCGTCGGGGTCCGGGACAGGGCGGGGAACCCGGTGCGCGCCGGGCGTGCGGTGCTCGCGGACGTCACCGCTCCCGTGCTGTACCGCGAGCTGGTCGGGGAGGAGCACCTGCCTCCCCGGTTCGTCAGCGACCTGGACCGGTTCGAGTGGGACGTCTCCACCGTGAAGGTGGACTGGGCGCTCGAGCACCCGATCCCGTGGACCGCGCCCGGAGTGGACGGGGCGGGCACGGTGCATCTCGGCGCGGACCTCGCCGGGCTGCGGGGCTTCGCCGCCGACCTGGCGGCGGGCCGGGTGCCGGAGGAACCGTTCCTGCTGCTCGGGCAGATGACCACCGCGGACCCGTCGCGGTCGCCGGCCGGCACGGAGTCGGCGTGGGCCTACACCCACATCCCGCGCGGGGCGGGGTGGGACGACGAGACCGTCGGCCGTTACGCGGACCGGATCGAGCGGACGATCGAGCGCAACGCGCCCGGCTTCCGGAGCTCCGTGCTGGCCCGCCACGTGCAGGGCCCGCGCGATCTTCAGGCCGGCAACCCCAGCCTGGTCGACGGCGCGATCAACGGGGGCACGGTCGCGATACACCAGCAGCTGTTCTTCCGCCCGGTTCCCGGGCTGGGGCGGGCCGACACGCCCGTGGAGGGTCTGTTCCTCGCGGGGTCGTCCGCGCATCCGGGTGGCGCGGTCCACGGTGCGCCCGGCGCGAACGCGGCTCGCGCCGCCCTCGCGGCCTCGGGTCACGGCGGCCGGATCTACCGGTCGGCCGTCCGCCGGATGCAGGACCGCCTCTACCGCTGAGCGCGGCGGCCGCCATCGGCGTCCGATGTCGCCGCCCTCGCGCAGGTGAGGAAAAGGGCTCGCAGAATTCACGGTGGAGTCGTCCTCGAGAGAGACACCCGTTCAACGAGAAGAATTGCCAGACGTGATTTCCACGATCGTGTGACAGATTCTTCGTCGGCGACCCGAACCGCCGGCCGGTCTCGTGCGAAGGTGCTTCCGACCTGGGCGGTAGTGTGTTCGCCGGCGTTCGGGCCGGCCGGCGGGAGTCGCGGCGCGAAGGCCGCATAACGCGGTACGGCGGCCGAGGATGCGGTTCTCGCACCGATCCGGTCATCTCGTCGGGTCCGACGAGATTTCCCGAATTCGCTGCGCAGATCATCGTCGTATTCGGGTGACGGAAATTCGATCATCAGACGGAACGCCGCCGCTCGTGAGTCGACCGAACAGCAGGAGAAACGCATGCGCAAGCTTCACCGTTCGCTCGCCGTCGGGGCGTTCGCCGTCCCGCTCGCCCTCGGTGCGTCGGGCGTGGCGCTCGCCGCCCCGGCCGCGCCCTGGAGCTGTCCGAGCAGGACGCAGAGGGCGGCGACCAGTCGATCGAGAGCTCCTTCGGCGGCCGGCGCTGATCGAGCCCGCGCCGGCACGGTGACACGCCACGCCCGGCGCGGGGCAGGACGGAGGCCCGGCGAGGACGCCTCGCCGGCACCGGTCCTGCGTCACGTCTCGACGAGGCGAGCGGCGGCCCCGGCTCGCGTCGGTCAGGAGGACCGGCGGCTCAGGGCTGCACCGTGTTGACGATCTTCTCGATGGTCGCGGGATCCGCATGCTGCTGCTGCAGCACCTGACGAAGCTTGGTCATGCTCGGGTCGTCCGCGGGGTAGGGGCCGTTGTTGAGGATCACCTGGGCCCACTTCTCCGGGTCCTCGACGCCGTTGGCGCGCAGTGCCGCCGAGATGTCGTCCTCGGACGCGGACCCGATCGGCACGCGCGGCGACACTCCCGCCGACCCGGCCACGCTGGTCCGGTTCTGGACCCCGGGCTGGTCCGAGCCGCTCCGCGAACCGCCCGTGCACCCGGAGACCGAGATGCTCAGCAGGACCGCGACCACGACGGCCCAGCGCGCCGGCGCTCGATTCGCCTGTGTCATGCCAGGGCGGTACCCGCGGTGCCCGAGGCCAACCGCAGGCCGGACGAGCGTCAGCCGGTCGTGATCCGCTTCCGGGTCGGCACCCAGGTGATCCTGGCGAGGACCGCCAGCGTCGTGCCGGCCGCGGCCACCCCCGCCGCGATCTTCCCCGCGTGCCGGGCCTTCGCGGCCACCCGCGCGCGCACGAGCCGCAGCCCCTCGCCGAGCCGGTCGAGGCTCTCCGCAAGCTCCGTCCTGGCCTGCGCGACCTGCTCCTCGCGGCCGTCCTGCATTTCCCGGGCCCGGTCCCGCAGTTCCTTCGCCGACAGGACGGTGCCGTCCACGATCGGCCGAGGGCCCGTCCCGAGCTCGCGGTTCCCCACCGTGTCCACTTGTGCCTCCTCGAGCCCGCCCGACCCGGTCCCCGTCGAACCCTGCGCCCACCGGCCACGGGGGCGGTGAACGCAGGGTTCATCGAACACGGGCTGGTCCTGTCAGGACACGGCCGAACGGACGGGTTCGGGTCAGCGGGCGCCGGCGGGGGAGCCCTCGGGGGTGTCCTGCTCCTGCTCCGAGGTCTCGTAGAGGTCCCGGCGGAAGCGCTCCTTGATCGTGAAGACCGCGACGAAGGTGATCGCGGCCGTGGCGACGATGTAGAGCGAGACCGACCAGGCCGTCCCCGTGGTGGCGAGCAGCGCGGTCATGATGAACGGGGCGAGGCCGCCCGCGAAGACCGACGCGAACTGGTAGCCCAGCGAGGCACCGGAGTAGCGGATGTCCGCGGGGAACATCTCGGCGTACAGCGCCGCCTGCGGCCCGTACATCGTGGCGTGGATCGTGAAGCCGATCAGCAGCGCGATCAGCACCAGCGGGATCGAACCGGTGTCGATCAGCCAGAACATCGGGAACGCGAACAGCGCCATCAGCACGGTGCCGGTGAGGTAGAGCCGCTTGCGGCTGCCCATCCGGTCCGTGAGGGCGCCGAAGAACGGCATGCTGACCACCTGGGTCGCGCCGGCGATCATCACGCAGACCAGGATCTGCGTGCGGCTGAGCCCGACGTGCTTGACCCCGTAGTCCAGCATGCCGCTGATCAGGATGTAGAAGGTCGCGTTGACGACGAAGAACGCGCCCGCGGCCTGCAGGATCTGCCGCCAGTACCTACGGATCGCCTCGGACAGCGGGGCCTTGCGGAGCCCGGCCTCCTGCTTCGACTCGGCGGTGCGCTTCTGCATCTCCCGGAACACCGGGGTGTCCTCGATCTTGAGCTGCACGTAGACGCCGATGATCACCAGCACCAGGCCGGAGAGGAAGGGGATGCGCCAGCCGTAGCTCGCGAACGCCTCCTCGCCCATGTTCGCGGTGAGGAGCAGGAAGAACAGGTTGCCGGCGACGGCGCCGAAGATCGACCCGGTCTGGATGAGGCTGCCGTAGAACCCGCGCTTCTCGACGGGCGCGTGCTCGGTGAGCAACAGCGCCGCGCCACCCCACTGCGCGCCGACGCCGAGACCCTGCACCAGCCGGGCCAGCACCAGCAGGATCGGGGCCCACGCGCCGATCGCCGCGTAGTTCGGCAGCACGCCGATGGCGAAGGTCGCCAGCCCCATGACCAGCATGGCGGCGACGAGCGGGGGCTTGCGGCCGAACCGGTCCCCGACGTGCCCGGCGATGATCCCGCCGAGCGGGCGGGCGAAGAAGCCGACGGCGAACGTCGCGAACGACGCGAGGGTGCCGGCGACGGGGCTCGCCGCGGGGAAGAACTGCTTGCCGAGGACGAGCGCGGCGGCCGTCGCGTAGATGAGGAAGTCGAACCACTCGAGGGCCGTGGCGAACACAGCTGCTGCCGCGAGCCTGCCCATCCTCTTCGGAACTGCGGGAGTGCTCTGGTCCATGGGTGTCCTACCTCCGGGGCCGCTGCGATGCGGTACGAACGATCGTTCTTACCGTAGGTCCCGGCGTCGTCGAAGACAAGAGAGAGATCTTCTCACCCGCCCTGCGGTCGGAGCCCAGGGAGTGGCGTACGGAAAGTCGGGGTCTGCTTGACGGGCCACGCGGGCGAATGCTTCAGTGCTTTGTAAGAACGTTCGTTCGTACTCGGCGTGGGGACGTTCGACAGCGCGACGACGCGAAGGAGCGGCGAGTGACCACGGAGCAGGTTCTGCGGCCAGGCACCGGGCGGGATCCCGGACCGGGCCGGTACTTCGAGGACTTCGCGGTCGGGCAGCGGTTCACCAGCACCTACCGCACCGTCACCGCGGAGGACCTGGCGGACTTCACCCGGCTGTCCGGCGACGACCACCCGCTGCACGCGGGGCCGGACGGGATCCTGCAGGGACCCTTCGGCGTCGCGATCGCGATGGGGCTCCTGCAGGGCCTGGGCCTGCACGGCTCCGCGGTGCTCGGCCTGGTGGACACGCACTGGTCCTATCGGCGCCCGATGCGGGTCGGCGACGAGGTCCGGCTCGAGCTGGCGATCGTCCGCTGCCGGCGCACCCGCCGCGGGGACCGGGGGATCGTCACCCGGCACATGGCGCTGGTCGACCGCGACGGCGTCGTGGTCCAGGACGGGACGACGTCGGCGATGGTCGCCGCGAGCGGCCCCGGGCCCGACCCCGTCGGCCTCGCGTTCGGCACGGTGCCATGGGGCGAGGCGCTCGTCGGGCGGCTCGGGCCGCGGTTCGCCGAGTCCCTCGCGAGCTGGGACGGCGCCGTCGGGCTGCGGGCGGGCGAGCACGAGGTGCAGCTGCGGATCTACCGGGGCAAGGTCATCGAGGTGTCCGGGCGGGCCGCGACCGGCGCCACGTTCAGCCTGGAGGCGGACGAGCCGACATGGCTCGAGCTCGTCACCGCACCCGAGAACGAGTTCACCCGCTTCGCGATGACCGGCCGGTTCACCACGCGCGGGAACGGCTACGAATACCTGCGGCTCACCGCGGCGCTGCACCAGATCGTCGACGCGGCCCGGGCCCTGGCGGGGGAGGAAGCATGATCGAGGCGAGCTACATCGAGATCGGCGGCGCGCTCGCGTTCGTCGAGCAGGTCGGGGAGGGCACCCCGGTACTGTGCCTGCACACCGCGGGGCAGAGCGGGGTGCAGTGGCGCCACGTCAGCGCCGGCCTCGCGGCCCGCGGGTACCGGGTGATCGTCCCGGACCTGCCCGGGCACGGCCGGTCCGAGCCCGCGCCCGGCGGCCCGGTCACGGACCTCGGCACATACGCCGCGTGGTGCCTGGAGCTGATCGACCGGCTGGGCCTGGAGCGCCCGTACGTCGCCGGCTGCTCGATCGGCGGCAAGATCACCCTCGATCTCGCCTGCCGGGCGTCGGACCGGCTCGCCGGCGTCGTCGCGATGGCGGCGGACGCGTGGACGGGCGGGCGGCCCAGCGAGCGCGGGCTGCGGCGCGAGCTGTCCGACGTCGCCGCCGCGAGCCGCACGGACCGCACCCACCTGGGCACCCTCGCCGTCGTCGGGCGGTCGGTGCCGCGGGACAAGGCCGAGCTGATCGCGACCATGCACCGGCGCGAGGACCCGGCGATCTCGACGTCGGACCTGATCGGCTGGACCACCCACGACCTGCGGGACGCGCTGCCGGGCGTCACCTGCCCGGCGCACCTGGTGGTCGGGGCGGACGACCTGTGGCTGGACCCGGACGCGGTCCGCTGGGCGGCCGGCCGCATCCCCGGGGCGCGGTGCACGGTGCTCGAGGGCATCGGGCACTACCCGATGGAGGAGATCGACGGCTTCGACGCGGTGCTCGACGGGTGGCTGCAGGAGCTGGCGGCGGTGGAGAAGGCGGCATCATGACCGACGACGTGCTTTCTTCCCGCGGAGGCGGCGGCATGACCGACGCGCCCGCCGTCCCGCCGCATCCGGTCTCGGCGTTCCCCGCGCCCGTTGAGACTCCCCGGGACCTCCCCGACCTGCTCGGGCGGCTCGTCCGCCGGGACCCGGAGCGGATCGCCGTCCTGGACAAGGGCCCCGACGGCGCCACGATCCCGGTCACCCGGGGCGAGCTCTGGCGGCGCACCGCCGCGCTCGCCGAGGAGCTGCGCACCGCCGGGATCGGTGCGGGGGACTGCGTCGCGGTGTGGCTGCCGAACTGGAGCGACTCGCTGGCCTGGCAGTTCGCTGTCGCGGCCCGCGGGGCGCACGTCATCGGCGTCAACACCCGCTACAACGTCGAGGAGGTCGCGCACGTCCTGGACCGGGCGCGGCCGGCGCTCGTCGCGCTCGCCCACGACTTCCACGGGCTGGACCTGCTGGGCCGGCTCCGGGACGCGGTCGCGAAGGCCGCCGCGCCCGCCCCGGCCGTGGCGGTGGTCGCCGGGCCGGGCCGCGAGGCGCCGGACCCCGCGGCGTTCGACGTCGGTGGAGGGTCATGGGTGCCCGGCGAGATCGCCGATCCCCCGGAGGTGCCCGTCTCCGACCCCGACGGCCTGGCGGTGGCGTTCACGACCTCGGGTTCCACGGGGATGCCGAAGCTCGCCGCGCACAAGGCCGCGGGGGTGCTCGCGCACGCCGCCGCGGACGCCGCAGCCATCGGGATGTCCGACGGCGAGCACGTGCTCTGCGCGCTGCCGCTGTCCGGGGTCTTCGGCTACAACACCGCGATGGCCGCCCTGGCCGCCGGTGCGACCTGCGTGTTCCATCCCGCGTTCGACGCGGACGTCGTGCTCGACGACATGGCCGCCCTCGGCGTGACCCACGTCGTCGGCGGGGACGACCTGGTGCTGCGGCTGGCCGAGGCGTGGAAGGCCCGTCCGCGGGACCTGCCGGCGTGGCGGTGGTGGGGCGTCGCGGACTTCCAGGGCCGCTCGCGCGAGCTCGCGGTCTGGGCCCGGGACGCGTTCGGCACCTCCACCAGCGGCGTCTACGGCTCGTCGGAGCTGTTCGCGCTCACGTCGTTCTGGCCGCACGACGAGCCGGAGCCCGGCCGCTGGGCCGGCGGCGGCCGGGTCGTGCACCCGGGCATCCGGGTGCGGGTGGCGGACCCGGTGAGCGAGGAGCCGCTCCCGCCCGGGCAGGAGGGCGAGCTGCAGTTCCGCGGTCCGAACGTCGTCGACGCCTACCTGGGCGACGACGCCGCGGCGGCGCGGGCATTCACCTCGGACGGCTGGTTCCACTCCGGGGACCTCGGCACGCTCGTCGACGACGGTGTGTTCGCCTACGTCTGCCGGATGGGCGACGCGCTGCGGCTGCGCGGCTTCCTCGTCGACCCGTCGGAGATCGAGATGCGCCTCGCCGCGCACCCGGGCGTCCACACGGCCAAGGTCGTCGGCATCGCGGGTGCGGACGGGGCGACGGTCGCCGTCGGGTTCGTCGTGCCGGACGAGGGCCGCGCGCCGTCGGCCGCCGAGCTCAGGGCGTGGTGCGCCGACGGGCTGGCGAGGTTCAAGGTGCCGGACATGATCTACGTCATCGACGAGATGCCCACGACCTCAGGCACCAACGGCCGGAAGATCCGCGCGGCGACGCTGCGCGAGTGGGCCACGACCCGATCGGAGAACCATGCGTGACGCGGTGATCTGCGAGCCGTTGCGGACCCCGGTCGGGGGGTTCGGGGGGACGTTGCGCGAGGTGGCGGCGCACGAGTTGGCCTCGACGGCGATCCGGGCGTTGATGGAGCGCACCGGGTTGCCGC
>NZ_JAODNI010000005.1 GCF_025465255.1 Pseudonocardia sp. | reverse complement strand
CCCGCACGCGGGCGCCGGGCAGCCCGGGTCGAGGCAGGCCCCTCCCGGCGTCGACGCGGACACCTGGGCCGCGGCCCGGGCGGCCTGCGCGGACCTCGCCCCGGCCGTCCCGTCGGGACCCGCGGCGAACTGATCTGCATGATCGACGCGTAGCGTGTCGGACCTGGCACCGAACGGGACCGCGTCCGGCTGCTGTACTACCGTCCGTCCGTGCGGGACGACAGGTTGCCGGTGCTTCTCGGCGTGGGCCAGGTGCTCGGCAACCGGGACCGGACGGTGGCCGGCGCGCGGGAGCCGTTGCGGCTCGTTGCCGACGCCGTGGCCGCCGCCGGGCAGGACACCGGCGCCGGCACCGGCGGCCGGCTGCTCCGAGAGGTCGACTCGATCGCGGTCTCACACGTCGCCAGCTGGGGATACGACGACCTGGCGGCGAAGCTCGCCGAGCGGATCGGCGCGGGCCCGTCCCACACGTTCGCCGCGCCCGTCGGCGGGCAGTGGCCCGTCGCGCTCGTGGACGCGGCCGCCGCGCGGATCGCCGCGGGGGAGTCGCGGGTGGCGCTGGTGGCCGGCGGCGAGGCGTCTGCGTCGATGGCCGTGCTGGCCCGTGCGGGCGTGGACCCGGCCGCGGACCTGGGCTGGAGCGCCGAGCCCGGCGGCCCGCCCGGCTTCGACCCGGACGACCTCGGGAGCGCGGCCATGCAGCTCGCCGGGCTGGTCCTGCCGACGCGCGTGTACCCGATGGTCGACGCCGCCCTGACCCACGCGTTGGGGGAGAGCCCGGCGCAGGCCCTGGCCTGGTCCGCGGAGCTGTACGCCGGGTTGAGCAAGGTCGCGTCGGAGAACCCGTGCGCCTGGAACCCGATGGTCACCTCGCCCTCGGACATCGTGCGCGTCGGGCCCGGCAACCGGATGATCTGCGAGCCGTACCCGCTGTCGCTCAACGCGAACCCGCTGGTGGACATGGCCGCCGCCGTCCTCGTGACGTCGGTGGCCGTGGCCCGCGAGCACGGCGTCCCGGACGAGCGGATGGTGCACGTCTGGGGCGGCGCCGGCGCGGAGGACGCCGCGGACGTGGTCGCCCGGCCGGAGCTGGCGGTCTCGCCGGCACTCGGGTCGGCGCTGGACCGGACCCTCGCCGCGGGCGGCCTCGCCGCCGCGGACCTCGACGTCCTGGACGTCTACACGCCGTTCCCGGTGGTCCCGCGGCTCGTCGGGCGGCATCTCGGCCTGGCCCTGCCGGACCTGCTCGGCGTGACCGGCGGGTACTCGTCCTTCGGCGGCCCGCTGTCGTCGTACGGGCTGCACGCCGTCGTCGCGACCGCGCGCCGGCTGCGGGCGGGGGCCCGGACCGCGTTGGTCCACGGCGGCGGCGGGTACCTGACCCGCCAGCACGCCGTCCTGCTCGGGCGGTCGGCGCACGAGGACGGCTACGTCGGCGACCCCGTCCCGAAGGACACCGCCGAACCCGGCCCCGCGCCGGTGGTGCTCGCCGACGGGGACGTCCACGAGGTGCGGGTGGAGGCCGCGACCGTGGAGTACGACCGCAACGGCCTCCCCACCCAGGGCTTCATGCTGGCCCGCACGCCGGACGGCCGCCGCCTCGCCGCCGCGACCCCGCGCGGGGACGCCGCCAGCACCGCGGTCCTCACCGTCTTCCCCGACGGCCCCACCGCCCCGCCGGGCCCGCACGCCGTCGGCCGCACCGTCCGCGCCACCGTGATCGCCGGCCACGCCCAGCTCGACCCCGCCTGACGAGGGGAACCCCGCGAGTCGCGCTGTGAGACCGCGCGAGTCGTGATCTGGAGCCGCGCGAGTCGCGATCCGGGACCGCGCGAGCCGGGCTCAGCGGGCGCGCCAGTACCCCGTCGCGTAGACCGCCCGCCGGCCGAGGCCGCGCTCGTTCAGCAGATGGGCCCGGATGTCCTTCACCGCGGCGGACTCGCCCGCGAGCCAGGCCTGCCCCTCGCCCTCGGGGAACGCCGCCGCCCGCACCGCCTCGACGAGCGGCTCGCCCGCGGGCCGGTCCCCGCGGTGCACCCAGGTGACGTCGGCCTTGCCCGGCAGGTCCTGTTCCTCGCCGGCGTCCGCCACCTCGAGTACCGCCAGCGCCGGGACGTCCGGTGGCACCGCCTCCAGCACGGTCGCGACGGCGGGCAGCGCGGACTCGTCCCCGATCACGACGTGGAACGCCGCGGCGGGATCCGGCACCCAGCGCCCGCCGGGCTCGGAGACCCCGACCCACGACCCGGGCTCCGCGGACTGCGCCCACGCCGCGGCCGGCCCGTAACCGGTGTGCACCACGAAGTCGACGTCCAGCTCACCGGCCGCCGGATCGAACCGCCGCACGGTGTACGTGCGGATGGTCGGGCGCGCCTCGCCCGCGGGCCAGACGGGTCCGCCGGTGCTGGCGCGGGGGATCGCCGGCCGGTCCTGCCCCTCGACGGGGAAGAACATCTTGATCCGTCGGTCCGGGCCCTCCCCGGGGAACCCGGCCAGCTCGTCGCCGCCCAGGGTCACGCGGATCATCCGCGGCGTGATGGTGGTGCTGCGCAGGACCTGCAGCAGGCGAGGGGCCGTCGTCGTCACCGGCACAGTGTGCCTCGTGCGCGAAAACCGTTGCCAGGGCGGCGATCACCGCGCACGGGCGCCGGAGGCGCGGCCCTGCAGGCCGGTCCAGGCGAGGTCCATCAGGTACTCCGTCGCGTCCTCGGTGGTGACGCGCTTGTCCTGCGCCCGCCAGACCGCCAGCCGCTCGCACGCGCCGACGATGACCTGCGCCCAACCCTGCAGCTGGAGCGGAGCGGCGTCCGGGGCCGCGGCGCCGAGCAGGGCGGCGATGAAGTCCGTCTGCTGCGCCCGGATCCCCTCGACCGCATCCGCGGCGATCCTGGCCTCGGAGTACAGCAGCGAGAAGGCGGCGGCGCGCTCGTCGAGGAACTCGAAGAAGGCCCGGGTACCGCGGCGGAGCATGTCCTCGGGCGTGGTCGCGGCCGCCGCGGCCGCCGCGGTGACCTCGAGCAGCTCGGTCCGGGCCTGCGCGACGCACGCCAGCAGGAGGCCCTCCTTGGAACCGAAGTGCGTGTACAGCACGGGCTTGGTGACCCCGACCCGTTCGGCGACGGCGTCCATCGACGCGTTCGCGTACCCGCGCTCGGAGAACACGGCGACCGCGGCGTCGAGGATCTGCCGCTCGCGCTCCTCGCGGCCGACGCGACGGCGCCGAGCGGGGGCGGCCTGGACGGAGCGGGATTCCACGGGGGAACCCTACCCGGACCCAACTTACTCGTGGTAACTTACTGGCGGTAACCCAACGAGGAGGGACCCGGAATGAGCGAGACGACCCCACGTGTGGATCCCGTCACGGTGGATCCCGTCACGGTGGATCCCGTCACGGTGGATCCCGTCACGGTGGACACCGTCATCGTCGGCAGCGGCTTCGCCGGCCTCGGCGCGGCGGTGAAGCTGGACGAGGCGGGCCGGAAGGACTTCGTCGTCCTGGAGAAGGGCGGCACCCTCGGCGGTACCTGGCGGGACAACGTCTACCCGGGCTGCGCCTGCGACGTGGAGTCCCACCTCTACTCCTTCTCCTTCTTCCAGAACCCGGAGTGGACGCGGACGTTCGCGCGCCAGCCGGAGATCCGGGCCTACCTCGAGAGCGTCGCGGACCGCTACCGCCTGCGGGACCGCATCCGCTTCGGCGTCAAGGTCGCCGGCGCCGAGTGGGACGGCACCGCGTGGGACGTCCGCACGGACGACGGCACCAGCTACCGCGCGCGCTACGTGCTGTTCGGCACCGGCGCGCTGCACGACCCCTTCGTGCCCGAGATCGAGGGCCTGGACCGTTTCGCCGGCAAGGCCTTCCACTCGGCGCAGTGGGACCACTCGCACGACCTTGCGGGCAAGCGCGTCGCCGTCATCGGCACGGGGGCCAGCGCGATCCAGTTCGTGCCCGCGATCGCGCCGGAGGTCGAGTCGCTGACGCTCTTCCAGCGCACCGCGCCCTGGGTGCTGCCCAAGCCGGACCACGCGATCCCGGAGCGCACGCGCACCGCGTACCGGCGCCTCCCGCTGCTGCAGACGCTGAACCGGATCGCGCTGTACTGGCGGCACGAGGCGCTGGTCGCGGGCTTCCTGCACCCGCAGATCATGAAGCTGGTCCAGAAGCTCGGGCTGAAGTACCTGGACAAGGTCCTCGCCGGCGACGACGAGCTCAAGCGCAAGGTCACGCCCACGTTCACCATGGGCTGCAAGCGGGTCCTGATGAGCAACGACTACTACCCGGCGCTGCGGCGGGACAACGTGTCCGTCGAGACCGGCGACATCACCCGGATCACCGGGCGGGGCGTCGTCACCGCGGACGGGGTCGAGCACGAGGTCGACACGATCATCTTCGGCACCGGGTTCAAGGTCGCGGACGGCATGGCGCAGATGGGCGTCACCGGGCGGGACGGCGTCAAGCTCGTCGACGCGTGGAAGGACGGCCCGGAGGCCCTGCTCGGCACCACGGTCGCGGGCTTCCCGAACCTGTTCATGATCGTCGGCCCGAACACCGGGCTCGGCCACAGCTCGATGGTGTTCATGGTCGAGTCGCAGATCAACTACGTTCTGGACGCGATGCGGACGGTCGACGCCAGCCGCGCCGTCGCGATCGACACCCGGCAGGACAGCCAGGACGCCTACAACGCGGACCTGCAGCGCCGGCTCGGCAAGACGGTGTGGAGCACGGGCGGCTGCGCCAGCTGGTACCTCGACGAGAACGGCCGCAACCGGACCCTGTGGCCCGGGTACACCTTCTCCTTCCGCCGCCGGACGAAGGCGATCGACCCCGCCCACCACGAGCTGATCGCCTGAGCGCAGCCTGCGGAGCGAACATCAGGACTGAGTAGCGTCGGCCGGGTGGAAGATCCCTTCGTCTACTCGATCCCGATGACCACCCGGTTCCGCGGCATCGCGGTCCGGGAGGGCCTGCTCCTACGCGGGCCCGCGGGCTGGGGCGAGTTCTGCCCCTTCACCGAGTACGACGACGCGGAGGCGGCCTCCTGGCTCGCCGCCGCGTGCGAGGCCGCGGAGGACGGCTGGCCGGAACCGGTGCGCGACCGGGTTCCGGTCAACTGCATCGTCCCGGCGGTCGGCCCCGAGCGGGCGCACGCGCTCGTCCGCGCGTCCGGCTGCTCGACGGCGAAGGTGAAGGTGGCCGACCACCCGGAGTCCGCGGCCGAGGACCTGGCCCGGGTCGAGGCCGTCCGGGACGCGCTCGGGCCGTCGGGCGCGGTGCGGGTCGACGCCAACGCCCGCTGGGAGGTCGACGAGGCCGTCGCCGCCATCCGCGCGCTGGACCGCGCGGCGGGCGGGCTGCAGTACGTCGAGCAGCCGTGTCCGTCCATCGAGGAGCTGGCGCTGGTCCGCCGCCGCGTCGACGTGCCGATCGCCGCCGACGAGTCCATCCGCCGCGCCGAGGACCCGTTGAAGGTCGCGGTGGCGGGCGCCGCGGACGTCGCGATCCTGAAGGTCGCGCCGCTCGGCGGGGTCCGCCGGGCCCTCGCCGTCGCGGAGGCCTGCGGGTTGCCGTGTGTGGTCTCGTCCGCGCTGGAGACGAGCGTCGGGATGGCCGCGGAGATCGCCCTCGCCGCCGCGCTGCCGCGACTCGACCACGCCTGCGGGTTGGGGACGGGCGCGCTGCTGACCGCGGACGTGGTCGCCCCGGACGCCCGGCTGACGCCGAGGGACGGGTTCCTGCCCGTGCTGCGACGCGCCCCGGAACCCGTCGCGCGACAGGACGTCGCTGCCGATCCCGAGCGCACGACCTGGTGGCGCGACCGGCTAGAACGGGTGCGGCGCCGCGCGCGCCGCTACCCTTGACCGATCATGTCCGTGGTCGTGGTGGGAGCCGGGCTGGCCGGCGTCGCGTGTGCGCGGGAGGTCGCCGACGCCGGGATCCCCGTGCGCGTCCTGGACCGCGGCCGCGCCCCGGGCGGGCGGATGGCGAGCCGCTGCCACGACGGTCGGCCGATCGACACCGGGGCCGCCTACTTCACCGTGCGGGACCCGGAGTTCGCCGAGGTCGTGGCGGACTGGCGGACGGCGGGCCTGGCCCGGCCCTGGACGTCGGAACTCGCGGTCCTGGACCACGGCGAACGACTCCGGGCACCCGGACCGATGCGCTGGGCCGCGCCGCGGGGCCTGTGCAGCCTGGTCGCCGCGCTCGCGGAGGGGCTCCCGCTGGAGCTGGGGCACGAGGTCAAGCGGGTCACCTCGGGCCCGACGGTCGACGGCGAACCGGCAGACGTCGTGGTGCTCGCGATGCCGGACCCGCAGGCCCTGCGCGTCCTCGATCCCGGGCTCGGCGCCGTCGCGCTCGCCTCGGGGCGGCCCTGGCGGCCCGTCCTGGCCGTCGCCGCCGAGTACGCCGAACGCACCTGGGCCGAGCTGCCCGCCGCGTTCGTCAACGACCATCCGGTCCTCTCCCTGATCGCGGACGACGGCGCCCGCCGCGGCGACGACGCGCCCGTCCTGGTGGCGCACACCGTCTCCGACGTCGCCCGGCGGTTCGACGAGCAGCCGGAGGAGGCGGTCCCGCTCGTCGTCGAGGCGGTGGGGGAGCTGCTCGGGATCACCGCGCGACCGGTGTGGACGCACGCCCACCGCTGGCGCTTCGCGTCCCCCGAGCAGGACCGCGACGTGCCCTTCCACCTCGGTGCGGACGGCATCGGACTGGCCGGGGACGGCTGGGGCAGCTCCCGGATCGAGACGGCCTGGCGCTCGGGCTCGCTGCTGGGGCGCGAGGTCGTCCGCCGGCTCGGATGACCGGAACCGGTCGAGCGGGTTAACGTCACCGTCATGGTGGAGTCCGCAACCGTCGGAGGCCTCTCCGGCGCCCTCAGGCCGGCCGACGCCGACGACCGACCCTTCGGTGTCGCCGACTCCGGCGACGGTTTCGCGATGGCGGTCCTCGACGACGCCGGCCGCGCGGTCCTCGCGGAGCTCGCCACCGCGCTGCCGGCGGACCGTGTGCTCACGGACCCGGACACGGTCCGCCCCTACGTGCACGACGAGGCGGAGTGGGCTGAGCACGGATCGCCGATCGCCGTCGTGCGGCCGCACAGCACCGCCGAGGTCGCGGCCGTCGTGAGAGCCTGCGCGCGGCACCGGCTGGCCGTCGTGCCGCGGGGCGCGGGCACCGGGCTGTCCGGTGGCGCCAACGCCGTCGACGGCTGTGTGGTCCTGTCCCTGGAACGGATGCGGGACATCCTGGAGATCGACCCGGGGGAGCGGCTCGCCGTCGTCCAGCCCGGGGTCGTGAACGACGACCTTCGCGCCGCCTGCGCCGAGCAGGGCCTCTGGTACCCGCCGGACCCCGCGAGTGCCCCCTGGTCGACGATCGGCGGCAACGTGGCGACGAACGCCGGCGGCCTGTGCTGCGTGAAGTACGGCGTGACCAGGGACTACGTGCTCGCGCTGGAGGTCGTCACGGCGGCGGGGGAGGTCGTCCGGGTCGGGCGGCGAACTGCGAAGGGTGTCGCCGGGTACGACCTCACCGGCCTGCTGGTCGGCTCCGAGGGCACGCTCGCGGTGATCACCGAGATCACCGTGAAGCTGCGGCCGTCGCGTACGGCGCCGCCGCGTACCGTCGTCGGGTTCTTCGACACCCTCGCGGACTGCGGAGCCGCGGTCGCCGCCGTCACCGCGGCGGGGCTGCAGCCGGCGGCGTTCGAGCTGATCGACCGGCACTGCCTGCACGCCGTCAACGAGTGGAAGCACGCCGGGCTGCCCGAGGACGCCGCCGCGTTGCTGCTCGCGCAGACGGACCTGGCCGAGCCCGCGGCGAGCGCCGAGGCCGAGGCGATCGCCGCCGCGTTCCAGGCGCACGGTGCCCGGGACGTGATGGTCTCGACGGACCCGGTCGAGGCCGAGGCCCTGTTCGACGCCCGTCGCCTGGCCTACCCGGCCCTGGAGCAGCGCGGGGACGCGGTGCTCACCGAGGACGTCTGCCTGCCGCGCGGCAGGCTCGCCGAGATGCTCGCCCGGATCGACGTCATCGCGGAGCGGCACGGCACGTTCGTCGCCACCATCGCGCACGCGGGCGACGGCAACCTGCACCCGTTGATCATCGTCCCGCACGGCGACGCCGAGGCGCGGACCCGCGCGCAGGCCGCCTTCGACGACATCGTCTCGGCGGCGATCGAGCTGGGCGGCACGGTCACCGGCGAGCACGGCGTCGGCCTGCTGAAGCGCGACGGCATGCGCCGTGAGCTGGACCCGGGATCGCTGGCGATGCAGCGGGCGATCAAGGCGGCACTCGACCCCGACGACATCCTCAACCCCGGCAAGGTGATCGGCCAGTGAGCACGCTCCTCCCCGCATTCGACGACCCGACCGACAAGCTCGCGCTCCGGTTCCCGGACGGCGAGCTGACCTACGCCGAGCTGGCCGCCGTCGCCTCGGACCTCGCCACCCGGATCGTGGGACACGGGCGCGTCGCGGTGTGGGCGACGTCCACGCTCGGCGCCGCGGTCGGCATCACCGCCGGGCTGCTAGCCGGGGTCCCGGTCGTGCCGGTGAACCCGAAGGTGGGGGAGCGGGAGCTGGCGCACGTCGTGTCGGACTCGAAGCCCGAGCTGATCATGGCGGTGCCCGAGGTAACGCTCCCGCAGGCGCTCTCCGGCCTGCCGCGCGTGGACGTCGTCACCGATCCCGCAGGGGTGACGCCCGCCGAGCTTCCGCCGGAGCCCGGCCCGGAGGCGCCCGCACTCGTCGTCTACACGTCGGGGACCACCGGGCCGCCCAAGGGCGCCGTGCTCTCCCGGGGCGCGATCGCCGCCAACCTCGACGGGCTCGCCGAGGCCTGGGCCTGGACCGGCGACGACGTCCTCACCCACGCGCTGCCGATCTTCCACGTGCACGGGCTGGTGCTCGGCACCGTCGGCCCGCTGCGCCGCGGCGGCAGCCTGCACCACCTCGGCGCGATCGACGGCAAGGCCCTCGCGGCGGCGGTCGACGGCGGGGCGACGCTCGTCTTCGGCGTCCCCACGCATTACCACCGGCTCGCCGCGGACTTCGAGACCGACGCCGCGCTGGCCGCGTCCGTCGGTCGCGCCCGGCTGCTGGTCTCCGGGTCGGCCGCGCTCACCGCCGTCGACCACGCGCGGATCGAGAAGGCGACCGGGCTGGCGGTCCGGGAGCGCTACGGGCTCACCGAGACGCTGATCCTCACGGCCGCGCGGGCGGACGAGTCGGCGGAGGTCGGGACCGTGGGGCGTCCGGTGCCCGGCACCGAGGTGCGGCTCGCGCCCCTGCCCGAGCCCGACGGTGACGACGAGGGCCTCGGGTCCGTCGAGGTCCGTGGCCCGAGCCTCTTCTCCGGCTACCTCAACCTGCCCGGTGCGACGGCCGCCTCGCAGACCCCGGACGGCTGGTTCGCCACCGGGGACATCGCCCGCTGGACGGCGTCCGGCGCGCTCGCGATCGTCGGCCGCAGGGCGACGGATCTGATCAAGTCCGGCGGGTACAAGATCGGCGCGGGCGAGATCGAGAACGCGCTGCTGGAGCACCCGGACGTGGCCGAGACCGCCGTGATCGGTGTGCCGGACGACGACCTGGGCGAGCGGATCGTCGCGTACGTGGTGCCCGTGGCCGAGGCGCCGGAACCGAAGGTGCTGATCGACCACGTCGTGAGCCTGATCGCCCCCCACAAGCGGCCTCGCGAGATCCGGTACGTGCAGTCGTTGCCGCGCAACGCGATGGGCAAGGTGCAGAAGAAGCTCCTGCCCTGACACCCCCGCGAGTCGGCGCTTCCGGCCCCGCGAGTCGCGCTCTCGGCCCGGGCGAGTCGCGCTCCGGAACCTGGCGACTCGCGCTGGTCCGGGCGTGTGACCGCCTCCATCCGAACGTTTCGCGGACCCGCAGACTCGGGCACTCCGCTCCATGAGCCGCCGAACCGACCCCACGACCCAGACCGCCACCGACCCGACCGAGACGCACGTCGGCACCACCTACCGCGGTCCGGCCGCCGCCGGTGCGCCGCGTCTCGCCGATCTCGACGGGGTGCGTCCGGGCCGGGCGTCCGCGGGCGAGGTGCGCGAGATCGAGCGCTACGACACGGCCGACCTCCGGCTGGCGACGCAGGGCATCGTGCTCGCCGTGCGCCGCGAGGACGACGCCGAGTACTGGCGTCTCGACCTCCCGGACGCGGGCGAGGGCGAGCGGCTGCAGGTGTCCGTCACGCCGTCGGAGGTGGAGGGCGTCGACCCGGAGCTCCCCGCCGAGCTCGACGAGCTGGTGCGCGGCGCGCGCCGCGGTGCGGAGGTGCGGCCCGTCGGTCGCATCCGCCGCGTGCGGACGCGTACACCCCTGCGTGCCGCCCGCCGCCCCGTCGGCGAGCTGGTCCGCGACGAGGTCCAGGTGGCGACCCTCGGCTCCTCGACGACCCTGGAGAACTGGTCGGAGGCGGAGGTCAGGCTGACCCTCTCCGCGCCCGCCGGCCTCGCCGAGAAGCTCGCCGCCCGCCTCGCCGAGACCGGGATGGTGCCGGCGGCCTCCGGCGCCGAGGCCGAGCTCGACCGGCTGCTCCGCGTCGAGGCCCCGGCCCCTCCCCGTCGGCGCATCGGCAAGAAGGGCTCCGCGGGGGCCGTCGTCCTCGGCTACGTCGCCGAGCAGGTCGACGCGCTGACCGAGGCCGACCTCCTCGCCCACCGCGGCGACGACGAGGGCGTGCACCGGATGCGTGTGGCCGCCCGCCGCCTGCGCAGCACCCTGCAGAACTTCCCGACCGTGCTGGACCGGGAGCGCACCCGCCCGCTCATCGACGAGCTGCGCCGCCTCGGCCAGCAGCTCGCCCCGGCGCGGGATCTGAAGGTCGTCGAGGAGCGCATCACCGCCGCCGTCGCCGAGACCGACGACGCGCTCGTGCTGGGGCCGGTGCGGGCCCGCGTCACCAAGCACTTCGCCCGGCCCCGGGAGGAGGCGCGCGCTGCCGTCCTCACCGAGCTCGACGGCGACCGCTACGCCGCGTTGCGGAGTGCGCTCGAGCGGTTGTTGCAGGACCCGCCGCTGACCGGGGCCGCCACGCGTCCGGCGCGCAAGGAACTGCCGGTCCTGGAGAACAAGGCGCAGCGGCGCTTCGACAAGCGGCTCGACGCCGCGCTCGACGCGCTCGCTACCGGGGACGCCGAGGCCGGCGACGCCGCCGTCCACGAGGCTCGCAAGGCCGGCAAGCGGCTGCGCTACGCCGCCGAGGTCACCCGCGCGCCCGGCATGAAGCTCGGCAGGAAGGACCGGAAGAAGGCGAAGGCCCACGCGAAGCAGCTGAAGTCCGTGCACAAGGCGCTCGGTGAGCACCAGGACACGGTGGTCTCTCGCCGCACGCTCCGGGAGCTCGGCGCGGCCGCGCACGCCGCGGGGGAGAACGGCTTCACGTTCGGCCTCCTGCACGGCCGGGACCAGGCCATCGCGGAGCGGATCGAGGAGACCCTCCCGCAGATGCGCCACTGACCGGTTCTGCCGCTCGGGTGGCTCGAGTGCCACCCGTCGGCGTTCGAGCCACTCGAGCAGCGGCGGAGATCGCCCGCCGATGGCACGATCGCACCCGTGAGCGATCCCCGTGACCCGGTGGCCGACCTCCGCCGCATCGCGTTCCTGCTCGAACGCGCGCACGAGTCGACCTACCGGGTCCGCGCCTTCCGCACCGCCGCCGCGGCCCTGCGCGGCAAGGACCCGGACGAGCTCGCGACGCTGGCCCGGTCCGGGGACCTGGTGAAGCTCAAGGGCGTCGGCGAGGTGACGGCCCGCTGCGTGGCCGAGTCGCTGACCGGCGAGGAGCCGGTGTACCTGCGCCGGCTGGAGGCGACCGACGGCGTCGAGCGCGTCCAGGCCGCGATCGACCTCCGGGACGCGCTCAAGGGCGACTGCCACAGCCACACCGACGCGTCCGACGGCGGGTCGCCGCTGTGGGAGATGGTCGAGACGGCGATCGGCCTGGGGCACGACTACCTCGTCATCACCGACCATTCGCCGCGGCTCACGGTCGCCAACGGCCTCTCCGCCGAGCGCCTGCGGAAGCAGATCGAGCAGATCGCCGAGATCAACGCCGGGCTGCGCGGCTTCCGGATCCTCACCGGCATCGAGGTCGACATCCTCGACGACGGCGCCCTCGACCAGCGGGAGGACCTGCTCGCCCAGCTCGACGTCGTGGTCGCCAGCGTGCACTCCAAGCTCCGCATGCCCCGCGCCGAGATGACCGAACGGATGCTCACCGCCGTCGCGAACCCGCACGTCGACGTGCTGGGGCACTGCACCGGGCGGATGGTCACCGGCAACCGCAAGCGCCCGGAGTCGGACTTCGACGCGGACGCCGTGTTCGCCGCCTGTGCGGAGTACAGCACGGCGGTGGAGATCAACTCCCGGCCGGAGCGGCTGGACCCGCCGAAGCGCCTGCTCCGCCTGGCCGTCGAGGCGGGCTGCGAGTTCACGATCGACACGGACGCCCACGCGCCCGGTCAGCTCGACTGGCTGGACAACGGCTGCTCCCGCGCGGTCCTCTGCGGCGTCCCGACCGAGCGGGTCCGCAACACCTGGGACGCCGAGGCCCTCCTCGCCCGGTGACCAGGCCGAAATCCCTCGGCTTGCGGGATGTCACGGGTGGAGGAGGGAATCGAGGCGGGCGGTGAGGAAGCGGCGTTCGGGGTCGTTGCCGACGAGCTCCAGGGCCCGCCGGTAGGCCTGCCCGGCCTCGGCGGTGCGGCCGAGGCGGCGGAGGAGATCCGCGCGGGCGGCGGGGTAGAGGTGGTGGGTGCGCAGGCGGGGCTCGTCGGCGAGCGCGTCGAGCAGGACCAGCCCGGCGGCGGGGCCGTCGCGCATCGCCACCGCGACCGCCCGGTTCAGCGCGACCAGCGGCGAGGGCGCGATCCGGGCCAGCAGGTCGTAGAGCGCGACGATCTGCGGCCAGTCCGTCGTCGCGACGTCCGCGGCCTCGTCGTGCAGCGCGGCGATGGCCGCCTGCACCCCGTACGGGCCCACCGGCCCTCCGGTCAGGGCCCGCACCACCAGCTCGCGGCCCTCCTCGATGAGGCCGCGGTCCCACCGGCCGCGGTCCTGGTCGTCGAGCAGGATCAGGTCGCCGTCCGGACCGGTGCGGGCGTGGCGTCGGGCGTGCACGAGCAGCATGAGTGCGAGCAGCCCGGTGACCTCCTGCTCACGCGGCAGCAGCCGATGCAGGATTCGGGCGAGCCGGATCGCCTCGAGCGCGAGGTCGACGCGCAGCAGGTCCGGCCCCTCGCTCGCCGCGTAGCCCTCGGTGAAGACCAGGTAGACGACCCGCAGCACCCCCGGCAGCCGGTCCGGTAGCTCGTCGGGGCCGGGGACGCGGAACGGGACGCGGGCGTCGCGGATCTTGCGCTTCGCCCGGACGATCCGCTGCGCCATCGTCGCGGGTTCGACCAGGAACGCGCGGGCGACCTCCGGCGTGGTCAGCCCGGCGAGGCACCGTAGGGTCAGCGCGACCTGCGACTCCCCGGGCAACGCGGGGTGGCAGCAGGTGAAGAACAGCCGGAGGCGTTCGTCGGGAATCCCGTCGTCCGGCTCGTCGGGGGCGCCCGGGTCGGTGCGGTCCGCCTCGGCCTGCAGGATCGCGACCCGCTCCGCGTAGGCGCGGTCCCGGCGGAGCCGGTCCACCGCGCGTCGACGGGCGGTGGTCAGAAGCCAGGCCCCCGGCTTGTCCGGCACCCCGTCGGCCGGCCAGTGCACCAGCGCCGCCTCGATCGCGTCGGAGGCGACCTCCTCGGCCAGGTCGAGGTCGCCGAAGCGGCGCACCAGGGAGGCGAGCAGCCGGCCCCGTTCCTCCCGGAACACGGCCTCCACCGAGGTTCCGGCGCCGGCTGCCCCCTCGGACACGGACCGACCCGTCAGCGGAACTCGACGACCGGACGCACCTCGACGGCCCCACCCACGGCCGTCGCCGGGCAGCGGCCCGCCCACTCGAGCGCGGAGTCGAGGTCCGGGAGGTCGAGGACGTAGTAGCCACCCAGGACCTCCCGGGTCTCGGCGAACGGGCCGTCGGTCGTGTCGGGTGACCCGTTCCCGGAGCCGCGCACCGTCGTCGCGGTCGCGGGGCCGTGCAGCGCATCCCCGGCGACGCGGATCCCGGCGTCGGCCACGGCCTTGTCGTAGGAGATCCAGGCCTCGTTCATGTCCCGGGGCTCGGTGCCTGCGGGGGGCTCGGACGCCTCGGGAACGTAGATCAGCAGCATGTACTTCACGGCTCGACTCCTGTCGCTCGTCGTGCACGGCGGGTGCCGCACAGCATGACGACGAACGCGCCGTCCCGGAATCGACAACGGCCCGGAACTCTCCTCAGGCGAGCTCGAAGTCCGCGAACTCGAAGCCCGGCGAGACCACACAGGTGACGAGCGCCGGCTCGCTGCCGAGCAGCCGCGCGGACTGCCAGTGCCCGCCCGGGACCTCGTGCTGCGGGCGCGCTCCGGCGGACGGCGGACCGAGGGTGAGCGGCCGGCCGGGGTGCGGCGACGCGCCGTCCCCGCCCGGGACGAGCGTGACGATCGAGCCGGAGTGCCAGCACCACAGCTCGGCCGAGCGCACCCGGTGCCACCGTGACTCCCCGTCGAGCAGGTAGAGGATCGCGGTGGCGCTCGGTCGCGGGCCGTGGTCGGTCTCGAGCGTCACCGGCGAGGTCCAGGTGCGCCGGAAGTACCCGCCCTCGGGATGGGGTTCCAGGTCGAGGGCGACGGCGAGCGTCGGGACGGACGTTCCTGCCATGGCGGGCAGTCTCGCCTCCCCGCGGGTCGTTGTCGCGCTCTGTGACGAAAAATGTGTGACGCAGGGTAATTGAACGGTGCCGCACGATCCGTCGGTTCTCGATCGTGCGCCACCCGACCAGGTGGCAGAACCGGCGTCGCTCACGATGTGCGGTGAAATGGGCACAGTCCTGAGACGCGAGAGACGGAAGGTGCCCACGGTGCGGATGCCGCTTACGTTCCGATCGGTGGTCGTGCTGCTCGGCACCTGCGCGCTGGTCGCCGTCACCGGTGCGGCCTCGCCCGCCTCGGCCGCCGAGCCGGCACCGCCCGGCTCTGCGCGGCCCGCGGAACCCGTCGCACCACGTCCGCCCGTGGCGCCGTCGAAGTGCACGACGACGACGTCGGAGAAGCTCGGCTGGGGCGAGCCCACCCGCACCTCGGACTTCGACGGCACCACCCTGCCGCCGGACTGGCACGCCTACGGCCCCGAGCCCGGCCACGCGAAGAAGGGCACCCGGACGCCCGACGCGGTCACCCTCGAGGACGGCGTCGTCACGATCACCGGGCAGAGGGACGGCACCACCGGCGCGATCAGCTGGCACCCCGGCCAGCGCTACGGCCGCTGGGAGGGGTGCGTGAAGGCGGACCCCGGCAGGGGCGGCTACAACGCGCTGTTCCTGCTCTGGCCCGTGGCGGAGGACTTCCCGGTGGGCGGGGAGATCGACTGGATGGAGATCACCTCCGACGACCGGCAGAAGACCAGCTTCTTCCTGCACTACGGAGCGCAGAACGACCAGGAGTACGGCTCGGTGCGCCACGACGCCACCGAGTGGAACGCCTGGGCCGTCGAGTGGACCCCGGAGGAGATCACGGCGTACGTCAACGGCAAGGAGTGGTACTCCACCACCGAGACCTCGCACTTCCCGCCGGGGCCGATGAACATGACGATGCAGCTGGACTACTTCCCGCCCGCGGGCGGGAGCACGGCGATGCACATGGACTGGGCGAAGCAGTGGGCGCTGCCCGAGAGCGAGCCCGCCGAGCTGTCACTCGGCCCGGGCGAGCCCGCGACCGGCCAGCCGCGCGACTACCCGCAGCACAAGCCGCGGCCGCTCGACCAGATCCGGCAGTAGCCCCCGAACTCGTGGGCAGCGGGGACGCAAGAACTGGGGCCGTCCCCGCTGTCCACGACCTACCGCTGCGGGGAAGCTATCCGTGCGCGGCGGCCTCGAGCTCGGCCGCGGTCGGCGGGTTCGCCCCGCGGCGCGAGCAGGTGATCGCGGCGGCCGCGACGCACTCCTCGAGCACCTCGTCGAGCGTGACGACGTCGATGTCACGCAGCGCGGTGCGCGCCCCCGGGCCGAGCAGGCCGCGTCGGTGCAGGCCCGCGAGCAGCGCTGCGGTGAAGCTGTCCCCGGCGCCAACCGTGTCGACGACGTCGACCGCCCGTCCCGGCAGGGTCGTCCGGATCCCCGTCGCGGTCCCGGCCAGCACGCCGTCGGCGCCGAGCGTGACCGCGACGATCGACGGCCCGCGCCCCAGCCAGTCGTCGACGACCTTCCCGGGCGGGGTGTCCGGCACCAGCCAGCGCAGGTCCTCGTCGCTGACCTTCACCACGTCCGCGGTGCTGAGCACCTCGTGCACCCCGCGCAGGACGTCCGCCGGTTCCCCCATCAGCAACGGCCGGCAGTTGGGGTCGTAGCTGATCGTCGCGGTGGCGGCCGCCTTGGCCAGCAGCTCCCGCAGCACGGTCGCACCCGGTTCGGTGGTCAACGCGAGCGATCCGGAGTGCACAGCGACCACGGAGCCGTCCACCGCGCCGCTGAGCTCGTCCGGCGTCCACTGCCAGTCCGCGGTCCCCGAGATCCGGAAGTCGTAGGTCGCCTGCCCGTCCTCGGACAGCTCGACCAGCGCGAGCGACGACGGCTCCTGGGCCCGCACGACGTGCCCGAGGTCGACGCCGTTGTCCTCGAGATGCGCCCGCAGCCGGACGCCGAGCAGGTCGTCCGCGATCCGCGCCAGCATCCGGGCCGGGACGCCGAGGCGGGACAGCCCGACCGCGACGTTCGCCGGGCTGCCGCCGGGGGCGAACTCGAAGTACCCCTCCGCGGGCGCCGGCACGATGTCGACGAGCGCCTCCCCGGCGACGGCGATGACGGCCTGGTCCGGGGCTGCACTCTTCACCGGGGACTCCTTCGTCGGGCGGCCCGGCCCGGTCGGGTTCGGCCGGGGCGCGTCTACTCTGCCACGTCCCGGACCGCCCCGGTCGTCATCCCGAGACGGTTCGCGCCAGGTTGTCCAGGACCCCGTGGTAGATGCGGGCCAGGCCCTTGGGCGCGAAGGTCTTCTCGAAGAAACCGCCGATGCCGCCCGCGCCGTTCCAGGTCGTGGTGATCGTGACGGTGCTCGCCGCGTCCCCGGCCGGCGCGACGGTCCACGTCGTCACCATCGAGGAGTTCGCGTCCGTCTCGACGAGCTGTCCCGGGGTCGGCTCGCTGACCTGGACCTTGACGTCACGGACGCGCTTCTTCGTCGCCTGCAGCTTCCACGCGGCGGTGGTGCCCGGACCGGTGCCGCCGGTCGTCACGGAGTAGTCGCTGTACTGCTCGGTGAGGATCGCCGGGCGGGTCACCGAGTAGTCGGCGACGGCCGCGCGGACGCGGTCGGCAGGGGCGGGAACGGTGCGCTCGGCGGTCGCGGTTACCTGTGCCATGACTCCATCCTGCCGTTCGCCGGTCCGTCGGCCGTCCCGGCCCGTCCCGTGCCGGTCCACCGCCCCGGACGTGGTAGTCACTAGGCGTGCGGAGGATCCCGGTGGTCGTCGTCGCCGGTTTCCTGGGCTCCGGCAAGACCACGATGCTCAACCACCTGCTCGCGAACTCGCTCGACGCGAGGATCGGCGTGGTGGTCAACGACTTCGGCGCCATCGGCATCGACGCGATGCGCCTGGCCGGCAGCGCGGACGCGATGGTCTCCCTCGGCAACGGGTGCCTGTGCTGCGCGGTCGGAGAGGACGGCGTCGCGGCGCTGCTGGGCCGGCTGGCGAGGCGCAAGGACGAGATCGACGTCATCGTGATCGAGGCCAGCGGGATCGCGGACCCGGGCACGCTGGTCCAGCTCGTCCTCACCGCGGGGAACCCGCACCTCGTCTACGGCGGGCTGGTCGAGGTCGTGGACGTCACGGAGTTCGAGGCGACCCGGCGCAGGCACCCCGAGGTCGACAGGCACCTCGCGCTCGCGGACCTGCTCGTGCTGAACAAGGTCGACCGGGTGGACCCCGGGAAGGTCTGGCGGGTCCGGCGGCTGTGCCGGGCGGCGAACGGGTTCGCGCCGATCGTCCCGGCGAGCCACGGCGCCGTCGATCCGCGGCTGCTGTTCGACATCGAGATCGTCCCCGGCCGGCAGCTGCTGCTGGGGGAGGGCGGCGCGGACGACGGCGACGACCACTCCGGACACCTGCACGCCGCCTACGACAGCGTCGCGTTCACCTCCGACGTCCCGATGGACCCGCAACGCCTGCTGGACCTGCTCGACGCGCGCCCCGCCGGCGTCTACCGGATCAAGGGCATCGTCGCGTTCTGCGCGTCGCGGCCGGAGAAGTACACGCTGCACACCGTCGGCCGCTACATCCGGTTCCGGCGGGACCGCTGGGCGTCCGGGGAGGCCCGGCGGACCAGCCTGGTGCTCATCGGATCGGGCCTCGACGCGGACACGGTGGACTCCGGACTGCGGGGCTGCGTCGCGGACGCCGACACCAGGACGGACCCGGACGCCATGCTCCCGGTGCACCGTTACACCTTCGGACGGTGATCCGGAGCCGCCCGCGGTGCGGGCGTAATCTCGGCTGGTGATCGCGCGCTCCCTGCGGATCCGAGCCCTGAGACTCGCGTTCCGCCTGCTCTTCGGCCTGCCGCACCCGATCAAACGACTCCTGGCGGGGCCGGCCGTGCGGTTGGAGGATCAGCTGCTGGACCTGGACCTGCAGCTGCTCATCAGGGCCGGCGACCTGCTCGCGCGCAGCGGCCCGGCGGGCGACGCCGCGATGGCCGAGCAGCGCAGGCAGGCGGACGAGGCGGCCGAGCTGGCCGCCGAGGGGCTCTTCGACGACGTCGTGATCCGCGACTTCACGGTCCCCGGCGCGGACGGCTCGGTGCCGGCCCGGCTCTACGTCCCGCCCGGCCTCGACGGGCGATCCGGCCTTCTCGTCTACTACCACGGCGGCGGGTTCGTCCTGGGCAGCATCGCCTCGGCGGATCCCCTGTGCCGGCTGCTCGCCGCGCAGGCCGGGGTCCGGGTGCTGTCGGTGGAGTACCGGCTCGCGCCCGAGCACCCGTACCCGGCCGCCCTCGACGACGCCATCGCCGCGTACCGGTACGCGGCCGAACGCGCCGAGTGGCTGGGCGCGGACCCGGACCTGATCGCGGTCGGCGGGGACAGCGCGGGGGCGAACCTCGCGCTCGTGGTCGCCCACCAGCAGGCGCTGACCGGCGGCCGGGTGCCCGCGTTCGTCGTCGCGCTGTACCCGGCGACGGACGCCGGGCGCACGGGTGGCTCGCGGATCAGCTTCGGTCGCGGCTTCGGGATCACCACGGACTACCTGACCGAGCTCGAGCGGATGTACCTGCCGGACGGCGTGCCCTCCGACGACGCTCGCGGCGCGATCCTGCGGGCGGACGACCTGTCCGCCATGCCGCCGGTCTACCTGTCGACGGCGGGTTTCGACCCGCTGCGCGACGAGGGCGAGGAGCTGGCCGAACGGCTGCGCGAGGCGGGCGTCCCGATCGTCGCGCGGCGGTTCGCGGGGCTCCTGCACGGCTACGCCAGCTTCACCGCGATCAGCCGCGCCGCCCACGACGCCACCTTCGACGCCGCCAGCGCGCTGCGGGCCGCCCTGGCGCTCGTCGGCAGTCTCCGCGAGCAGAGGCAGCGGCAGAGCGCCTGACGTGGCGCTGTCATGAGCGTCACGTTTGGACGACGTAACTCGACGTCATCCCAATCGATGATGTGAGTGGCGGCCGGTGAGGGCCGCCGTCACGCAGCACGATCGAGTACGAGGCGATGAACGAGTTCGTCAAGGGTGCGCCGGCAGACCGCCTGCCGACGTTGGTCCGGACCACGCAGGGCTACCGGGTCTTCGACCCCGCGCTGGTCGCGGGAAGCCATTATCAGATCGACGAACACGGGACGCTCGTCTACACGAGGCTCCCGGCCGGGAGCGTGGCGCTGACCGTGCTCGTCCTGGCCGCCGTGGCCGCGCTGTCCCTCGGCGACGGCTGGCTCTCGATCGCGGGGTGGATGGCCGCCGGGCTCGTCGTGGGTACCGCGCTGGCCGGCGTCGCGCTCTCGCTCGTCCACGCCGTCAGCAGCCCCGAACGGCGCTACCGGCAGCTGCACGGCGACGCGTCGTTCGCCCGGGACGTCGTGGAGCGCGACACGCAGGCCTGGCGGCTCTGCGAGCAGGCCGAACGGCTCGCCGCGACCCGCTCGTGGGTCACCGGCGCGGTCGACTCCTCCCGCTCGCTGCCCGCCCTGCTCTGGGCCGGGGTCGCCGGCGAGGACGCGGCCGCGGAGGCGGTGGACCGCCTGGTGAACCCCACCACGGGCCCGCCCCTGCCCGCCCCCGCCTGACAGGCTCCCGGCCCGGCGCAACGATCGACGCCTACACCCGCCGGTGCCGGCCCGGCCGCCCTGGTCCGGCATCGGGCGACCGGGGACCACCCGGTCCGAGCCGTGCCGCGCGCCGTCGCCCCGCCGTCGCCGCTTCTGTTCGTACATCGCCTCGTCCGCGGCCTGCCAGGCGCCGGGGAAGCCGGTGACGACGCTGTACGGGCGTGCCCGAACGAGCCCGCCACCCCGGCCGCCGCCATCGCGCGCTCGGCGCGGGCCACCAGCTCGCCGGCCTGCTCGGGTGTCGCGCCGACTGCGACGACGCCGAACTCGTCGCCGCCGAGCCGGGCCAGGACGTCGCCCTTGCGGACCGTCCCGGCCAGCACGGTGGCGGCGCGCTGGATGTAGTGGTCCCCGGCCTCGTGACCCTGGGTGTCGTCGACGATCTTCAGGTGGTCGAGGTCCAGCACCACGACGCACGCGGGATCGCCGAAGCGACGGAACCGCTGCTCCTCGTGTCGCAGGTACCGGTCCCAGCCGCGGCGGTTCAGCAGCCCGGTCAACGCGTCGACCTCGGCCTCGCGCCGGGCCTGCTCGAGCTCGCGGGCGATCGCGGTGGCGCGCAGGTCCGACTCGAGCACCGCGGACAGCAGGCTGGGGAGCAGGTCCAACAGCGGGCGGTGCTCGGTCAGCGAGACGGGCTTGCGGTGCGGGTCGAAGCCGCAGACCGTGCCGAACAGCTCGCCGTCGGGCTGCACGATCGGCGTGCCGATGTAGGAGCTGATCTCGATCGGGGCCTGGGCAGCGGCCGCCGCGTCCTCCGGGACGGCGGAGACGTCCGGCGCGATCCGCGGAGCCGTGCCCGAGACCATCCACCGGCACATGGAGCCGGCGTAGTCGACCTCCGCGCCGTGCGTGATCGGGTAGGCGTCGCCGTCGGTCGCGAGGACGACCTGTCGTCCGCTCGCGATCCGGGTGACCGCCCACATCCCCATCGGGGCGACGTCCGAGAGGTACCGGACGACGAGTTCGCAGGCCGTGTCGAACGCGCATGCCGGCAGCAGGTGGGCCGCCACCTGCGTCGACGTGCTCGCGTTCGGCTTCACGGGCATCAGGCACCCCAACTTCGGCGGGAGCCGGGCGCATTCGTCCCCGCCCGTCGTCGATCCCGAAGGAGGCGAACCACTCCTATACGCCTACCTGTACGCCTACCTGCACGATCCCTCCGGCGCCGGGCCTCGGCTGTCGATCCTGCAGGTGCCGGAGCCGAAGACGGCGAAGAACCGCCTGCACCTCGAAGCCCGGGTCTCCGGTGAGGGCGCGGAGGCCGAACGACGGGCCCGGACCCTCGCGAAGGTCGACGAGCTGACTGCGGCGGGTGGGACGGCGCTGCACGTGTTCCGGTCGCACCACGTGGTGATGGCGGACCCCGAGGGCAACGAGTTCTGCGCGCCTGAACCACAGCCGGTACCCCCGTTCGCGCGCTACTGCGTGATGCGTAGTAGTGTGCGTCGCGGAGAAGGGGGGCGGCGTGGACACGAGTCAGCTGCTCAAGGGCGTGCTCGATCTGGCGGTGCTGGCGGTGCTGGACCGGGCGGACGGTTACGGCTACGAGGTCGTCCGCGGCCTGCGGGCGGCAGGCCTGCCGGAGGTCGGGGACGCGTCCGTCTACGGAACCCTGCGCCGCCTGTACAACGCGGGCCTGCTCACGTCGTACGTGATGCCGAGCGAGGAGGGGCCGCACCGCAAGTACTACAGCCTGAACGGCCCGGGCCGGGAGCGGTTGAAGGAGAGCGTCGAGACCTGGCAGGCGTTCGCCAGGACCATGGAAGGCTTGGTGAAGGCGGCATGACGTCGGAGAACAGTGTCGTCGGGGACGCGCCCACCGTCCGGATCGCGACGGACCCGGCACCCGCGGACCGCTACCTGGACGGCGTGCGGGCGGCCCTCGCGGACCTGCCGGCGTCCGAGGTCGCCGAGATTCTCGACGACGTGCGCGCGCATCTCGCGGACCTCACCGCGGAGCTCGACGGCCCTGCGGACTTCGACACGCTCACCGGCCGGCTCGGAAGTCCGGAGGCCTACGCCGCCGAGCTGCGGTCCGCGGCCGGCTATCCGGCTCCTCCCGGACCTCCCGAGAAGGCGCGGTCGCATACGGCGGCCGGACGATTCGCCGTCGCGCTTCTCGTCCTGGCCACGCTGTTCCTGCTGGCCGGAGGGCTGAGCGAGGTCCCATCGCTGGTGCTGTTCGGGATCCTGGCCGGGCTGGTGGCACTGCCGGTGGTGCTGCGCGACGGGCCCGGTGTCCCGTCTGCGGGGGGGCTGCCGGAGGTGCGCCGGTTCGTCGCCGCCCGTCCCGGGGCGGAGTCGCCCTGGCGCGGCGTCGCGGGCTTCCTGGCGAGCCTGCAGCCGGGCTGGTGGGTCGTGCGCGGGGTGGTCGCGTCCGCGCTCGCGGTCCGGATCTTCGCCGACTCGCAGGTGTCCGTGATCGTGCTGGTGTCGTTGCTGACGGTGCCGCTCTCGGTGTGGGTGGGGCACCTGTCCCGGCGGGACCGCCGCTGGCTGTGGGGAGTCGTCCCGCTCAACGGCCTGGCCGCGGGGCTGGCCGTCGCGGCGGCGATGGCGGGCTCGGTCGGCGCGCCGTCGTCCTACGCGAGCTACTCGCCGCCGTCGCTGACCGGGCTCTGGCAGGACTCGGACCGCGAGATCCGGGACATCCGCCCGGTCGACGCGAAGGGGACGCCGCTGACCGGCGTCTACCTGTTCGACCAGGACGGACGCCCGGTCGACACCGGCAACGCCTCGGGCTGCGAGGACGAGGGCACCCCGGCGAGCGGCACCACGACGGCGGCCGCGCAGTCCGCCCGCCCGTATCCGCGGGGCGTCGTCGAGTTCGACGACCGCACCGGGCGTTGCCGGAGTGTCCCGGCCGGACCGCTGGTGGTGGCGGTCCCGTCCGCCGCCCCGTCCGTCGCCCCGTCCGCGGTGCCCACGCCGGGATCGAGCTCGGCCGCGCTCCCGACCCCGGCGCCACCGCGCTGAGAACCAGACCCGCCGTACCGGCACCCCCTGGGGAGGGGGTGATCACCGAGGAACGGGTCTTCATCGGGACGTGCCGGCGCATCGGGGGATGCGCCGGCACGGCCCGCCCGAGCTGCCGAGTCGATGTCGGTAGGCGAGAGTGCGACGACGGTGTGCGTAGGCTGGCGGCGGTTCGGCCGCGTACCGCGTCGGAGGGGAGGAGAGCCGATGTCGACCCGTGATCCGCAGGGGGAGCTCGCGCCTCCAGGCCCGGTCGTCACCGAGTTCGTCACGCTCGCGGAGAAGCTGCTCGACGCCCCCACCGTGCAGGATGTGCTGGAACGCATCGCCGAGGCCGCTCTGCGGGTGGTGCCCGGGGCCGACGTCGTCAGCGTCTCCCTGCGGGCGCCCGACGGCACCCTCGACACCCCCGCGACCACGGACGCGGTGGGCGTACGGCTCGACGAGCTGCAGAACGAGTTCGACGAGGGCCCCTGCCTGGACGCGAGCCGCATCCCGGGCATCGGGATCGCGCTGTCGGCGGACCTGGCCGCCGGGGAGGGCTTCGCGAAGTGGGGTCCGGCGGCGGCCGAGCTCGGGATCGAGAGCGTGATGGCGATCGGCCTGTTCCCCGCGCAGGACCCGCCGCGGATCGGGTCGCTCAACGTCTACTCGCGGCGCCGCGGCGGCCTCGCGGAGGCGGACCGCGACGCCGCGCTGGTGCTGGCCGCGCACGCTGCCACCGCGCTCACGGGCACGCTCGCCACCGGCCGGGCGGAGCTGCAGGTGGCCCAGCTCAAGGAGGCCCTGCGCAGCCGGGATGTGATCGGTCAGGCCAAGGGGATCCTGATGGAGCGCCGCGGCATCGACGAGACCGAGGCGTTCGACGTCCTGAGGTCCGCGTCGCAGTCGCTCAACATCAAGCTCGCCCGGCTCGCCGAGACCCTCGCCACACACCGCGCGGAGCTCTGACCGGCGCGGGCCGGGGGCCGGCCGGCGTAGCGCAGGGCCCCGTAGTTCGTGGGCGCGGTCGCGGCGTTCCTGGCCTCGACGAGCGCCGGGGCTCGCGGTACGAGCCGGCGCCGGGGGAGGATCGCTCTCCGACAGCCCGTCCCGGGCATCAAGCCCGGACGACCTCGACATCGTCGAAACCCTCGCCTCTCGACGGCGGGACCAGCCTCCGGTCCGTGGCGAGCACCCCCACGAGCGGCACCCGCGCCCGGCCCATCCGGCTCTCGTTGCGAGCCAGACAGAGCTCGAGGGGCGTCGGCAGGTAGACCGCCCGCACGCTCGCTCCGTTCGCCCGGGCGGCCGCGATCAGCGGCGCGCGATCCTCCAGCGCGGGGTTCGTGTTGTCGACCACGACGTCGTGACCGGTCGACAGCAGCGCGTCGACGGTCCGGCGCTGCCGCGCCTCACGGCGCCGCGCGTTCGGCCAGTGGTCCTTGCTCACGACGACGTGGGTGTCCGCGATCTGCTCCCGCACCCACGTCGACTTCCCCGCGCCCTGCAGGCCGACCATCACCACCAGTTCCACCACGGTGGCGTACCCGAGACCAGCCAGGTGGCTCGCACACGTCGACGGCGCTCACGGTGATCGTCGTGGCGGACCGGGACTTGGAGCGTGACGCCCCGCTATCGTTCGAGCGTGGACGTGCTGAGGCTGCGGTACCGCTACCCCAGGACGTTGTCCGACAGGGACTTGATGACGGCGGCCCACAGGGTCGCCGAGGACCGTGTGCGGGCCGGCCCTGACCGCATGAGGGCGCTCCTGCGTGAACTGCTCGATCGATACGACCTGACGTGGGCGCAGGCCGCCGCCGTGACCGGCTACCCGATGGCGACTGTCTTCGGGATGACCCGCTACCGGCCGGCACACCCATAGCCCTCGCCGGAACCTCACGGTCTCCGGATGGGCCGATGAGTTCGCGCCGCCACCGGTCTGACCTGACCTGACACTCGTACCCGTCAACGGCCTGGAGTTGTACTACGAGGACAGCGCAGGGAGCGGTCCGCCGCTCGTCCTGCTGCACGGCGGCTTGCTCTCGATCGACCTGTCGTTCGACGACCTCCTGCCGCGGCTGGCCGGGCGGCGCACGATCAGCGTCGAGCTGCAGGGGCACGGCCCGACCGCCGACGTCGCCGACCGGGAGATGTCCGTGCCGGAGATGGCGCGCGACATTGTCGGGCTGCTCGACCACCTCGGCGTCGCGGAGGCCGACCTCTTCGGGTTCAGCCTCGGCGGGATGGTCGCAACCGGGGTGGCGGTCCGCTTCCCCGGGCGGGCGCGCCGGCTCGTCGCCGCGGCCGTGCACATGCGGTCGGACGGCTACCACGACGAGGTCCGCGATCCCTCGCTCGCCGCCGGCTCGGACCGGCTACCGACGGAGGAGGACTTCGCCGCCATGGTCGCCGAATACCGCCGGATCGCGCCAGACCCTATGTGGCCGGGCTGAGGAGCGCGAGCTGCCGGGCTTGTCGGTCCGTGGGGTCGAGGCGTTGCTGCAGGCCGGCGAAGTCCAGCCGGCCCTCGCGCCACCGGACCAGTTCTCCGTCGGTGTCGAGCTGTTCGAGGCGGTGACGATCCGGATGTCCTGGCCGCGGCGCCCACGCGGGAATCGGCCGGGCGCGCCGCGTGGTCGGGGCCGGAGGCTCCACGGACTGAGACGACGTGAATGCCGTGGTTCTTGCGCCGCAACATTCCGGCCGACCCCGACGATCAGGTAGACAGCAACCATTGCCGCGACCGCGCCGACGACAGGGAACCAGACGTGCTGCTCGAAGCTGGTCAGATCGAGCCAGGCGATGCCGACGGAGACCGCGAAGGTGGCCCCGCCTCACAGACGGAGACACGATGAGCACGGACACGAGGTCGGACACGCTGTCGCCTGCGCCGCACGCCGCCGACAGCCACGATCTGATCCGCGTGCACGGCGCGCGCGTGAACAACCTCAAGGACGTCAGCGTCGAGCTCCCGAAGCGCCGGCTGACTGTGTTCACCGGCGTCTCCGGCTCGGGCAAGAGCTCGCTGGTGTTCCACACGATCGCCGCGGAGTCGCAGCGGATGATCAACGAGACCTACAGCGCCTTCGTGCAGGGTTTCATGCCGACGCTGGCGCGGCCCGACGTCGACGTCCTCGACGGACTGACGACCGCGATCATCGTCGACCAGCAGCGGATGGGTGCCGACGCCCGCTCCACCGTCGGCACCGCCACCGACGCCAACGCGATGCTGCGCATCCTCTTCAGCCGGCTCGGTCAGCCGCACATCGGATCGTCGCAGGCGTTCTCCTTCAACGTCGCCTCGATCAGTGGAGCGGGCGCGGTCACGCTGGAGCGCGGCGGGAAGACCGTGAAGGAGCGCCGCAGCTTCAGCATCACCGGCGGCATGTGTCCGCGGTGCGAGGGCCGGGGCTCGGTCACCGACCTCGACCTGACCCAGCTGTACGACGACAGCAAGTCGCTCAACGAGGGTGCGCTCACGATCCCCGGCTACAGCATGGACGGCTGGTACGGCCGCATCTTCGGCGGCTGCGGCTTCTTCGACCCGGACAAGCCGATCGCCGAGTTCACCAAGAAGCAGCTCGACGACCTGCTCCACAAGGAGCCGACCAAGATCAAGATCGACAACATCAACCTGACGTACGAGGGCCTGATCCCGAAGATCCAGAAGTCGATGCTCTCCAAGGACGTCGACTCGTTGCAGCCGCACATCCGCGCCTTCGTGGAGCGGGCGGTCACTTTCACCACCTGCCCCGAGTGCGGCGGCACCCGGCTCACCGAGGCGGCCCGCTCGTCGAAGATCGAGGGGATCAGCATCGCCGACGCCTGCGCGATGCAGATCAGCGACCTCGCCGCGTGGGTGAGCGACCTCGACGAGCCGTCGGTGGCGCCGCTGCTCAGGACGCTGCAGCACACCCTCGACTCGTTCGTGGAGATCGGGCTGGGCTACCTCTCGCTCGACCGGCCGTCGGGCACGCTGTCGGGCGGCGAGGCGCAGCGCACCAAGATGATCCGCCACCTCGGCTCCTCGCTCACCGACGTCACCTACGTCTTCGACGAGCCCACCATCGGGCTGCACCCCCACGACATCGCACGGATGAACGACCTGCTGCGGCAGCTGCGCGACAAGGGCAACACGGTGCTCGTCGTGGAGCACAAGCCGGAGGTGATCGCGATCGCCGACCACGTCGTCGACCTCGGCCCGCAGGCCGGCACCGCCGGTGGCGAGGTGGTGTTCGAGGGCACCGTCGAGGGACTGCGGGCCAGTGGCACGCTCACCGGGCGGCACCTCGACGACCGCGCCTCCCTGAAGCCGTCGGTGCGGACGCCGTCGG
>NZ_JAODNI010000245.1 GCF_025465255.1 Pseudonocardia sp. | reverse complement strand
CGGCACACCGAGACCCCGTCACCGTCCGGCAGGCGTATGTCCAGGATCGCCACGTCCGGCCGCAGGGCCGGCACCCGGGCCAGGGCCTGCGCCGCAGTGCCCGCCTCGCCCACGACCTGGACGTCGTTTTCGGTCTCGAGCAGCTGGGCGATACCGCGGCGGACGATCTCGTGGTCGTCCAGTAGGAACACCGAGATGGTCAACGCATACTCCTTGGGTCGATGCGACGACGCTAGCCCGGTGCGAGGCCCTGCGTCGCTGATCGCTCGGCCCTGGCCGGTAGGGCCGATGGTCCCGCCTCCTACCGGCGTGGGAGGACCTTCGCCCCGCGAGGGACTACCGGATGCCCTGGCCCGGTCGGGGCTGATCGGCGACCCTGGTGCGGTGGGCCCGGCGGGCCCGGGACGGAGGACCAGAGATGCACGACCCCTCGACGGCTGCCCCACCGGACTTCCGGCCTGTCCTGGTCGCGGTCGATGCCTCGCAGGCCGGGCACGACGCGGCACGGTGGGCGTTGGACGTCGCCGTCCGATCGGGCGCGGAGCTGCGGCTCCTGCACGTCGCTGCAAGCCCGGAGACTCCAGCGTGGCTGTCGGAGCTGGCCGCGTCGCTCGGGCCGAGGGCGACGGCCGAGGTCGTGGTCGACTCTGATCCCGGGCCCCGACGCATCGGTGAGCTCCTGGCGGAGCGAACCGACGGCGCGCACATGCTCGTCGTCGGAAGCTTCGGCGAGGGCACCTCCGGCGGGCTCCTCGCCGGGACCGTGGCGGAGGCGCTCACCGGGGCGACGCGGTGCCCCCTCGTGGTGGTCCGCGGGCCGGAGCCGGACGCGCCACCTCCGACCGAGGGTCCCGTCGTCGTCGGTGTCGACGCCACGAGGGCGGGAACGGCCGCCCTCGACGCCGCCGCGGACATCGCCGCCGCGCTGCCGGCGCCGCTCGTCGTGGTGCACGCCTGGTCCGACGTCACCGCCGGTCCCGGTGGCGGGGCTCACCGGGCCGGGGAGGACTGGAGCACTCTGGCCGCCTCCGCCGAGACCGTGCTGAGGGATGCCGCGGCCCGGGTCGCGGAGCGGGCGCCGCACGTCGAGGTCGAGACCCGGGCGTTGCGCGACACCCCGCTCCGGGCCCTGCTCGACCTTGCCGGGACGGCCCGCCTCGTGGTCGTGGGCCCGCGGAGTGATCACCACGTCCCGCGGCAGGAGGACGGTATGCTGCTCGGCTCGACGAGCCGTGGCCTGGTCGGGTTCGCACCCTGCCCGGTCCTCGTCGTGCCCGGCACGACCACAGCCGGAGCCACGAGTACCTGACCGGGTCACCGGGCCCGTGCCGTCGCCGACGCGGCCCGGGGTCAGCGGTGCAGGACCGACCGCAGCGGCCGGCGCGGAGTGGCTTCGAGCGGAGCGGAATCCGCTGGTGGGTGACCGACGCGAATGATCAGCTGCGGATACTCGGGTATGCACAGGGCCTCCATCTGGATCCGCTCCCGCGTCGTGCTGAGTTCCAGTGCCTGGCTCAGCGGTGCGGTCGCCAGGCCGGACCGGGTCGCGGTGAGCAGGACGGCACTCATCGCCTCACCCGCCTGCACCGCGCTCAGCACGTCGTCGCGGGCCGTGGCGAGCACGAGCAGGAGGCCACCGTCGGGACCGAGCGCCGGCCGGGAGGCGAGCTGACCGGACGGGAAGCGGCGCAGGTACCTCGCGGTGTACGCATCGCCGGCCGGAACGGAGGTTGCGGGAATCCCGTCGTGCGCGTTCGCGTACCGATGGGTCCAAATCAACAGCTCGCTCAGGTAGCCCGGGCGGTGTCGCTGCGAGGCGGCGGCCTCGGCCAGGACGACGTGGAGGCGGGCGGCCACGGCGGGATCGGTCACCGCTCGCAGGACGGTCCCGAATCCGCCCGCCCGATCGACCATCGCGCGCAGGGCGGCGGTCGACACGGGTTCCTGGGCGTAGGGCCGGCGGTCCGTGTGCCGGCGGCCGAGCTGGCCGAAGAGCGCGGCGTCCGCCCGGTTCGGCGCGCCGGAGCGCGTTCGCACGGTGGCGAGATGGTCTCGGCTCTCCGGGTCGGGGAGCCGATCGGTCTCCGTAGCCACGCCGAGCCCGGCCAGCGCCACCTGCAGGTGGTGCAGGGCAGCGCCACAGCTGATCAGCATGTCCCGCCCGTCCGGGTCGGTGCCCGTCAGCTGACGGTTCCGATCGGCGAACAGCTCGACCCGATCCGCCCCGATCCGCCAGCACCACGGCTGGGTGTTGTGCACCGAAGGAGCCTGCAGGGCCAGCTCCACGGCGTGCCGAAGACGGTCGCGGTCCGCAGGGCGGGTCGAGAGTGTCGTGGGGCGGTCGTCGCTGTTCATCGCATCAGGGTCCCGCGGCCGCGGCCTCGGAGGCAGGGTCGAAGGACCCCCGTGGGGGAGCCGGCAGGTCCGGTCCTGCGCCGACGAGGGGCGAAGGACCCTGACCGTCCGGCTGTTCGCCGCTCACGGCGGCCCGCCCGGGATGTGACGGTTGCGGGGACTCGACCCCCGGGAGGCCGACATGTCCCGATCCGAGCCGATCGTTCGCCATCATCCGGTGGTGCTGGAGCATCGCGCGCGTTGTGCGGCGGACGCCCAGCTGCGGATCGCGGACCGGATCACCGCGTTCGCCGGCTCGATGCCCTTCGTCTACGTGCACGCGGTCGCGTTCGGCGCCTGGATGCTCCTCGGTGAGCCGGCACCGTGGCCGGCCCTGACGCTGGTGTGTCGCTGGAGGCCATCTTCTGTCGGCCTTCGTCATGATCCGGCAGAACCGGCAGGCCGAGTTCCAACGGGCCAAGGCGGATCACGACTTCGTCGAGGAGGAGCTCGAGCTGCGGGCGAACACCGAACTGACCCGCGCGATTCACGCCCTGGCTCTCGAGATTCGTGCGCGACTGGAGGGGCGAGCGCGCCGACGACACCGGGCCCGGGACCGTTCGACCCGGGCGATGAGGCCCCACGACCCTGCCGCCTGCGCGACTGCGAGTCGAGTCTGAGATGGGCGAAGGAGGTCGAGATGATCCAGGTGCTCGTGGCCGCCGCGGTCCATCTCGCGTTGGTGGCGCTCGCGTTCCTCCGCCCCGCCGCGGGACGCCGCGCGATGGGGCTGTTCTTCGCGGTGATGGCCGTCGGGGTGAACGGGGCTGTGACCCTGTTCGCGCCCCACCTGTTCGTCGACCTCGCCGCCGCTGCCCCGTGGGGCTGGTACCGCGCGATCGCGATGACGCTCACCGAACCCTCGCCACGGATCTTCGGAACCGTCATGGTGCTCGGCGAGCTCACCGTCGCAGGCCTCGTCCTCGCGCACGGCCGCGCCACGCGCCTCGGGCTGCTGGGTGCTGCCCTGTTCGCGCTGGGCATCACGCCGCTCGGAGCCGCGACGCTTGCGAACCCCCTGCTGGCGGTGGCTGCGCTGCGCCTGGCCTCGATCCCGTGGCCCGCGAGCGCGTTCACCCGGGCCGATCGCGGGCCCGTCGCAGAGCGCGCGGAGGCACGGCGAGGCCACGATGTCGGTTGACCAATCGCACCGGCGCGGCGACGCGTTCCGCCCTCGCCGGTCGGACCGCGCCGAGCAGGTGCTGTGGTGGGCGGCCGCGGTGCTGACTCTGGCCGGGATCCTGTTCTCCGTCGCGGCGGGGATGGCCGTGCACGCGGACGGGGTGTCCCGCTCCGCCCGAGAGTCCGCGACCCGCACGCCGGTCGACGCGGTCCTCCTCGAGGAGACCGTTCCTGCCGGATCGGCGCGTTCAGGACTGCGTACGACCACCCGGGTGCCCGTCCGGTGGATCGGGCCGGACCGCGTTGAGCACACTGCCACCGCACTCGTCCCCGGTCGGCACCAGGCAGGCGCGACGATGCGGATCTGGGTGGACCGCGACGACGCGGTCGTCACGGAGCCGTTCACCCGTACCGAGGCGATCGCCTCGGCGGTCCTGGCCGTCGCGCTCCTGCTCACGGGGGTTGTCGTTCTCCTCGCCGCGATGCGGCTGGCGACCGGTCGGTACCTCGACGTCCTGCGCCGGGCGGAGTGGGCCCGGGAATGGTCCGAGGTCGAGCCGCGGTGGTCCGGGCGGGTCGGCGGCACACCCGGACGTATCGGGGGAGAGACCTGAGATGGCGACGAAGAACCGCGAACGCCGTGCGGCCGCTCCGGCCGCCGTCAACCGGCTGATCCTGGCGTGGCTGGGATCGCCTGTCCATGGCTCCACCGGGACCCGGATGTGCGGCCTGCGCTACACCGCGAGCGACGGCAGCGAGATCACGTTGCCGGTCGTCTACGCCCGCGAGGGCTCGGCGGTGGTCGTCCTGGCCGGGCAGGCGGATCGCAAGCGGTAGTGGCGCGCCTTCCGGCACGCGCGAGAGGCCTCGGGTGCTGCTCGACGGGCGCTGGCGGCCGGCCACCGGACATGTCGCCACCGGCCCTGCCCGGGCGGCCGCGGCCCGACGCTACCGGAATGCGTTTCCCGCGCACACCGTGCCCGACGGGGACGAGCTCGTCGTGTTCACGCTGCACGACGGGACCGCGCCCGTGCCCCCGGCGCGGCGCGTGCCGAGATGGAGGACCTGGTTCGCGTGGGTCACAGTCGGCGAGTTCATCGGATTCGCCACTCCAGCGGGTGTGGGTGCGCTCTTCACGTCGTGGCCCGCGGTGGCCACGGCCGGAGCGTTGATCGCGGCCGGTGCGGTCGAGGGCGCCGTGCTCGGCTGGGCCCAGGTTCACGTTCTGGGCCGGGCCCTGCCGGCGCTGCGCCGGGCCCGCTTCGTGACGGCGACAGCAGCGGCCGCCGCCCTCGCCTGCGCCATCGGGCTCGTGCCGTCGTGGGTCGGCGAGGGCCTCCTCGACATCCCGGTCTGGGCCCTCGTCCTCGGGGCGATCGTGGGCGGCGTGGCCCTGCTGGCCACGATCGGCACGGCCCAGTGGCTCGTGTTGCGCGAGGTGCTGCCGCGGTCGGCGAGCTGGATCCTGACGACGGCCGGCGCCTGGGCCGCGGGGCTGCTGATGTTCACCGCCGTCGCCACTCCGCTGTGGCACGCGGGCCAGCCTGTCGCGCTCGTCGCCGCGATCGGCGCGGGGGCCGGGTTGCTGATGGCGGCGACCGTCGCCGCCCTCACCGGGCTCGCGGTCCTGCGCCTGCTCGGGGCGACGTCACCGGGGTCGTGAGCGCCGCCTGACCCGAACCATGGCGCCGGTGATTCCGGAGCCCGTGCAGGGCACGGAGCGCACCTGGTCGACCTTCGTCCACAGCATCCGCCGGAGCTCAACCGACCGGCAGTACCTCCGATCGGCCGGAGGGCTCGGCGGGGCGGATCTCCTCGGCGATGGAGCGCGCCCACCGACGGATCCGCTCCGGGTCGCGGAAGTCCCCGGCCAGCCCACCGCGGGCCATCCGCTTCGCGACGAACCCGCGAGCGGACGCCGGGTCCAGGACCCCGCCGAACGTGATCGGGGCCTCGGCGTCCACGCCCTCACGTAGACGGCGGACGTTCGCCGGCTCCGGAACGCCCGCCTCGGCCTGCTCGGCGGCGTCCGGTCCGCACGGTCCCGACTGGAACAGCCAGACCGGGCGGCCGCGCAGCATCACCGCGTGCCGGCGCAGGAAACGCACGGCCTCGGGGCGCCACCGGCGCATGTAGAGGGCACTTCCCAGCACGACCGAGCGGTAGCCCGCGAGGTGATCGACGTCGGTCGCGGGGGCTACGTGCACACTCAGCCCCTGCGCGCGCAGCTCGTTGGCGATCAGCGCGGCGATACCGGCCGTTCCTCCTGCCTTCGACGCATGCACGACAAGCACGTCGGCGCGCGGACCTTCTGTGGTGGACATGCCGGCTCCCTTCCGAGGACTGCGTCCAGCCTCGCCGGGCAGGGCCTCCGGGACGAGGGCCGCAGGCCCGGCGTCGTGCCGCCGGCCGACCCCGGAGCGGGAGGCACTCCGCGGGCCGACCAGGGACTTTCGGCCCGCTCCCTCGGATCACGGTCGCCCGAAGACTGGAACCGTCCCCGTCGCCCGATCCCGTGGAGCTGATCCGTCGTGACCGTCACCTCCGGCTACCGACCGCCGGCCGTCCGCCCCGAGGCCGATCCGGCGCTCGCCGCCGTCGACCAGTGGTGGCGCGCGGCCAACTACCTCGCCGTCGGGCAGATCTATTTGCAGGACAACCCGCTGCTCGCCGAGCCGCTGCGCCCAGAGCACGTGAAGCCGCGCCTGCTCGGGCACTGGGGCACCACGCCCGGCCTCACGTTCTGCTGGGCGCACCTGAACCGGGTGATCGCTGGACGACAGGGCCAGACGCTGTTCGTGACCGGTCCGGGCCACGGCGGACCCGCCGTGGTCGCGACGGCCTGGCTCGAGGGCACCTACACCGACCGGTTCCCCGACGTCACCCGCGACGTCTCAGGGATGAAGCGCCTGTTCCGGCAGTTCTCCTTCCCCGGGGGGATCCCGAGCCACGCCGCGCCGGAGACCCCGGGATCCCTCCACGAGGGCGGCGAGCTCGGCTACTCCCTGGCCCACGCCTACGGCGCCGCGATGGACAACCCCGATCTGCTGGTTGCCTGTGTGATCGGGGACGGCGAGGCGGAGACCGGTGCGCTCGCGGCGTCCTGGCACGCGAACAAGTTCCTCGACCCGGTCGCCGACGGCACCGTGCTCCCGATCCTGCACCTCAACGGCTGGAAGATCGCCAACCCCACGGTGCTGGCCCGGATCCCCGACGAGGAGCTGCACGATCTGCTCAGCGGGTACGGCCACGAGCCGTTCGTGGTCGACGTCGGCGACGGCACCGACACGGTGGCCGCGCACGCGATGATGGCCGCCGCGCTCGACCAGGTACTGGCCCGCATCGCCTCCATCCGCGCCCGGGCCGCGCGCGGCGAGCTCACCGAGCGGCCGCGCTGGCCGATGATCGTGCTGCGCAGCCCGAAGGGCTGGACCGGTCCCGCCGAGGTCGACGGCCTGCCCGTCGAGGGGACGTGGCGCGCTCATCAGGTTCCTCTGGCCGCGGTCCGGGAAAACCCGGCGCACCTCGCCCTGCTCGAGGAGTGGATGCGCTCCTACCGGCCCGAGGAGCTCTTCGACGACACGGGCCTTCCACGGCCACGGCTGGACGCCGCCCTGCCCCCGCAGGAGAAGCGGATGAGCGCGACCCCACACGCCAACGGCGGCGAGCTGCTCCGCCCCCTGCGGCTGCCCGACCTCGCCGAGTACCTGATCGACGTTCCCACGCCGGGAACCGTCGTGGCCAGCGCGACCCGGGTCCTCGGCGGCTGGGTCCGTGACCTGATCACTGCCAACCCGTCCACGTTCCGTTTGTTCGGGCCGGACGAGGTGGCGTCGAACCGCCTGCAGGACGTGTTCGCGGTGACCGACCGGGTCTTCTCGGGCGAGCGCCGCCCCGGTGACGATCATCTCGCCGCCCACGGCCGGGTGGTGGAGGTGCTTTCGGAGCACCTTTGCGAGGGCTGGCTGGAGGGCTACCTCCTCACCGGCCGGCACGGGATCTTCACCTGCTACGAGGCGTTCATCCACATCATCGACTCGATGCTCAACCAGCACGCCAAGTGGATCAAGGTGAGCAGGGAGATCCCGTGGCGCCGCCCGATCGCGTCGCTGAACTACCTGCTGACCAGCCATGTCTGGCAGCAGGACCACAACGGCTTCTCCCACCAGGACCCCGGATTCCTCGACCACGTCGTGAACAAGAAGTCCGACATCGTGCGGGTCTACCTGCCGCCGGACGCGAACACGCTGCTCGCGGTGACCGAGCACTGCCTCGCGAGCCGGGACCGGATCAACGTCGTCGTCGCGGGCAAGGCCCCGGCTCCGCAGTGGCTCTCCGCCGACGCGGCCCGGGCGCACGTCGCCCGGGGCATCGGGGTCTGGGACTGGGCGTCGAACGACGCGGGAACCGAACCGGACGTGGTCCTCGCCTGCTGCGGTGACGTCCCGACGCGCGAGACCCTCGCGGCGGTCGACCTGCTGCGCACCCACCTACCCGACCTGCGGGTCCGCGTGGTCAACGTCGTCGACCTGATGCGGCTGCAGGACCCGGGCCAGCACCCACACGGACTGTCCGACCGCGCGTACGACGCGCTCTTCCCGCCACGCACCCCGGTCATCTTCGCCTTCCACGGCTACCCCTGGCTCGTCCACCGACTCACCTACCGCCGCGCCAACCACGACCAGCTGCACATACGCGGATACAGGGAGGAGGGCACGACGACGACCCCGTTCGACATGCTGATGCTCAACGACCTCGACCGGTTCCACCTCGTCGCCGACGTGATCGACCGCGTCCCAGCCCTCGCCGTCCGCCACGCCGCCCTACGCCAGCACATGCTCGACGAGCGCCTGCGCTGCCGCGCCCACACCCGCGCCCACGGCGAAGACGCCCCCGACATCCGCGACTGGACGTGGACCGGATGCGGATCCTGACCGTCAACGCGGGATCCAGCACGGTAAAGATCCGCGTCCTCGACGGACACGGCTCGCCGTGGAGACTCGTGTGCGCGCGCGACCTCGACGCGGACCGCGGACGTCCCGACCCCGGAGAGCTGCGCCGGGCGCTGTCGTCGCTCGGCCCGATCGACGGCGTCGGCCACCGCGTCGTGCACGGAGGTCACCGGTTCACCGGCCCGGCCGCGGTGGACCGACAGGTCCGCTGGGCCCTGGGGGACCTGTCCGCGATGGCCCCGCTGCATCAACCGCCGGCGTTGGCAGCCATGGACGCCACGTCCGCGCTGCTGCCGGACACCCCGGCCGTCGCGGCCTTCGACACCGCCTTCCACGCCCGGCTGCCCGCAGCGGCCTCCACCTACGCGGTCCCGACGTCGTGGCGGACCACGTTCGGGGTGCGCCGGTTCGGTTTTCACGGCCTCGCCCACGAGTGGGCCGCCCATCGCACGGTCGCGCTCGTGCCCGAGGCCTCCCGGATCGTCGTCGCGCACCTCGGGTCGGGAGCATCACTCTGCGCGGTCACCGTCGACACCGACGGTGCGCCGCACTCCGTCGACACAACGATGGGCTACACCCCGACGGCCGGCCTGGTGATGGGGACCCGGTGCGGCGACCTGGACCCGGCCGTCCCGCTCTACCTCGTCGAACGCCATCACCTGCCGGCGGCCACCGTGGCCGCCGCCCTGGACCGGGAGTCCGGCCTGCTCGGCCTCGCCGGTACGTCCGACATGCGTACCGTCCTCGATCGAGAGGGCGCAGGCGACCCGAATGCGGTGCTCGCGATCGAGGTCTGGCTGCACCGGTTACGAGCCGGGATCGCCGCGATGACCGCCGCGCTCGGCGGGCTCGACGCGCTCGTCTTCAGCGGCGGCGTCGGCGAGAACCAGCCCGAGCTCCGGCGCCGCACCGTCAACGGGCTCGGATACCTCGGGCTGGCCCTCGACGCGACCGCGAACGCGACGTCGTCAGGCTCGGCCGAGGCAGACATCTCGGCACACGATGCCCCGGCCAGGACGCTCGTGGTGCACGCCCGAGAGGACATCGTGATGGCGCAGCAGGTCCGCGACGTGCTGGGCGCTCTGGGTCCCGTCCGGGCGCGGGCCGTGCGACCCGGCCACTGGGGGCCGGTGTCCCCTGTGCACTACGGCGCGGGCGGCCGACGCTCGGAGGTATGACGAACAACCCGTACCCCGTGCGCGTCGAGGGTCGGCTCGACCCGGGCCTCTCGCGATGGATGTGGCTGGTCAAATGGCTGCTGCTGATCCCGCACCTGGTCGTCCTGGCCTTCCTCGGCCTCGCGTTCTGGGTGCTCACGATCGTCGCCCTCGTCGCGATCCTGTCGACAGGGCGGTATCCACGGGCGATCTTCGGCTTCAACCTCGGTGTGCTGCGCTGGGCCTGGCGAGTGGCCTACTACGGCTACGCCGCGAACGGCACCGACCGCTACCCGCCGTTCACCCTCGCGGACGTCCCGGACTACCCGGCCCGCCTCGACGTCGACTACCCCGAGCACCTCTCCCGCGGGCTGGCGTTGGTGAAGTGGTGGGTGCACGCCCTGCCGCACTACCTCGTCCTGGCCTTCTTCGTCGGGGCCGGCGGCTCGATCGTCTGGCGCATCGGCACGACCGGGCCCGTGGGCTTCGACGGTGGGCTGGTGTCGGTGCTGGTGCTGATCGGCGCCGTCGCACTCCTGTTCACCGGTCGATACCCGCGCGGTGTCTTCGACGCGGTGCTGGGCATGGACCGTTGGGTGCTGCGTGTCGTCGCCTACGCGGCGCTGATGACCGACGCCTACCCGCCGTTCCGCCTGGACCAGGGCGGCACGGAACCTGCACCGCTGATGCCCGATGGCCCGTCGGGGCGACCGGGGGAGGCCGCGGCCGAACCGAAGGCCGGGACGTTCGTCGGCGCCGCGGCAGGCAGCGCTGCCGCCGGATCGGCGGCACCGGCCGGGCCAGCCACCGCCGTGCTCGACCGCCCTGCAGTTCGGGACGATCTCCGCCGACCGCGCCCCGAGCCGCAGCCGCGGACACCCGTCGGCCCACCAAGCCCGGGTAGATCCGTGCTGCTCGCCGCCGGGGCGGCGGTGAGCGCCCTCGCCCTCGCGATCGGCGGGGCCGGCGTGACCGGCGTGACCGGCCTGATGGCCGACACCGGTGGGCGCGACGCCGCGGGCTTCGTCCAGTCCGGAATCGGGCACGCGTCGACCACGGGCTTCGCGCTACGGACGACACCGATCCGCATCGACAGCCCCGCAGGTTCGGCCTGGCCTGCCCAGGTGCTCGGCGATGTCCGCCTGACGGCGCGCGCGGATGACGGCCGGGACGTGTTCATCGGGATCGCCCACAGCGCGGACGCCGCGGCCTACCTCGACGGTGTCGCCCAGGGCGTCTGGCGGGCCGGTCCCGGGGCCAATCCGGGACTCGAGACGCGGACCGGGGGTGCGCCCGTGACCGTACCGGCCGCGCAGCGGATCTGGGTCGCCTCCGCTACCGGGCCGGGCGAGCAGAGCCTCACGTGGACGCCGACCGGCGGTGACTGGACCGCAGTCGTGATGAACGCCGACGGGAGCGCCCCGCTCGCCGCCGACGTACGGGCAGGGCTCGAAGCACCGAGCCTCCGGACCGCCTCGGGTGTCGCGGCGGGCACCGGGCTGGGGCTGCTGGTCATCGGACTGGTCCTGATCGTTCTCGGCGCGCGTCCGCGCCGTGTCCCGGGAGGCGACGGACGATGATGCACGGCGGAATGCTGTTCGGCAGCCTTGCCTGGTCGTTCGCGCTGCTCGTGCTCGTCCTCCTCGGCGTCGCCGTTGCCGTCGTGCTCGTCCAGCGCACCGGTTCGACCTGGAACGGAGGAGACCATGGCCGGACCGAGGACGCACTGCCGATCCTCGACGTGCGCCTCGCCCGAGGCGAGATCGACGCCGAGGAGTACGACCGTCTCCGCACCGAGCTGACAGGTCGGTCCCATGAGGTCCCCCGCAGGGATGGGTGAACGATGCGTGCGTGGGTGGTGGAGCGGCCCGGGCCGATCGAGACGTCGCCGCTGAGGAGCGTCGAGCGTCCGGACCCGGAGCCCGGCCCGGGCGAGGTCCGGTTGAGGGTGCGCGCGTGCGGTGTGTGCCGCACGGACCTGCACCTCGCCGAAGGAGATCTCCTACCCCGCCGGCGCTCCGCGGTCCCCGGACACGAGATCGTCGGCTCGGTCGACGCCGTCGGCGCGGCTACGGCCCGCTTCGCGGTCGGCGAGCGGATCGGCGTCGCCTGGCTACGCGGCACGTGCGGGCACTGCCGCTTCTGCCGCACCGGCCGGGAGAACCTGTGTTCGGATGCGACGTTCACCGGATGGGACGCCGACGGCGGGTACGCCGAGTATGCGGTGGTTCCCGAGTCCTACGCGTACGCCCTGCCCCCGGCGCTCGACGACCTGACCGCCGCACCGCTGCTCTGCGCGGGGATCGTCGGCTACCGGGCCCTGAAGCGGGCCGAGCTGCCGCCCGCGGGACGGCTGGGGATCTACGGCTTCGGGGCGTCGGCGCACGTCGTTGCGCAAGTGGCGATCGCCCAGGGCGCGACCGTGCACGTCCTCACGCGCTCCGCCGCGGCACGCGAGCTCGCCCTCGAGCTCGGCGCGGCGTCCGCCGGTCCGGCCGACGGAACGCCCCCCGAACCGCTCGACGCCGCGGTCACCTTCGCTCCCGTCGGCGAGCTCGTCCCCGTTGCGATGCGAGCACTCGACGCCGGAGGCACGCTCGCCGTCGCCGGCATCCATCTGACCGACATCCCGGCCCTGAACTACCACGCCGAGCTCTTCCGGGAGAAGCAGCTGCGCAGCGTCACCGCGAACACCCGCGCGGACGGCGAGGAGTTCCTGCGCCTCGCCGCGGCGCTCGGCGTGCGCCCGAAGGTGGATCCCCGCCCACTCTCGACCGCGGACAAGACGCTCGCCGACCTCGCGGCGGACCGGATCACCGGGGCCGCCGTGCTCGTGCCCGACTGACCCGCCCATCCGGGACCTGCGGCCCTGTCGAGCGCAGCGTCCACTCGGCTTGGCTCGACAGGTGACCGATACCGAGACCCCGATCTGGCCGGATGCCGAGGCCTCGCCCCTCGCCGACTTCGCCGAGTACGCCACCGGCACGCCGGACACGAGCGGCGACGAAGCCGAGGATCGGCCACTGGGCGCGGGCCTGTTCCGCGGTGAGGGCCGGCCAGTTGACCGGGGCGTTGTCCTCCCGGCGCAGGGTGGTCAGGACCTCGTCGAGCTGGCCCGCCTGGCGGTTGAGTTGATCTGGACCGCGGGGTTTCCTCGCCTTCCCCATCGGCGGGTTCGCCGGCACCGCGGTGGCCGGCCGCGTGGACAGTCCCGTCGCGGCGCTGCTGGGCGGCGCGCGATTACCGGGCTCGTCATC
>NZ_JAODNI010000215.1 GCF_025465255.1 Pseudonocardia sp. | reverse complement strand
GGCCGCCCAGCCCGCGCCCCGCAGCCCGGGGTCCGGGGTCCGGAGCGCCGCCCCGCGCCGCTACGGCTCGGCGGCCGCCCAGACCGTGATCGACCGGGCGATGAGCGAGCTCGGTGTCATCTACGCGTGGGGCGGCGGCACCGCCCGCGGGCCGTCGCGGGGCGTCCGGGACGGCGGCGTCGCGGACGCGATGGGCGACTACAAGAAGATCGGATTCGACTGCTCGGGGCTGATGCTCTACGCGTTCGCGGGTGTCGGGGTGAACCTGCCGCGCTACAGCGGCAACCAGCACGCCTACGGGGACCAGGTCCCGCTGGCGAACAAGCAACCGGGCGACATGCTGGCCTGGGCCCGCAACGGCCAGATCTACCACATCGCGCTGTACATCGGGAACAACAAGATGATCGAGGCGCCCTACTCCGGGGCGACGGTGCGCGTCACCGACGTGCGCTACGGCGGAAACCTGCTGCCGACCGTCTCGCGGGTGCTCTGACCCCCACTCACAGCGGTCACACGGGCCACAGGGTGTGATGGTGGCGTGAGCGTGCACCCTTCGCCCGAGAGCGCCCCCGGCCCCCCGTCACCTGCTTCGGGACCGTCCGCCCCGGAGCCGCCCGCGAAGGACGCCGAGCTGCTCGAACGCGTCGTCTTCGAGATCAAGCGCGTGATCGTCGGACAGGACCGGTTGGTCGAGCGCATGCTCGTCGGCCTGCTCGCGAAGGGCCACCTGCTGCTCGAGGGCGTGCCCGGGGTGGCGAAGACCCTGGCGGTGGAGACGGTCGCGAAGGTCGTCGGCGGCTCGTTCTCCCGCCTGCAGTTCACGCCGGACCTGGTGCCCGCGGACATCCTCGGCACGCGCATCTACCGCCAGGGCCGCGAGGAGTTCGACGTCGAGCTGGGCCCGGTCGTCGCGAACTTCGTGCTGGCGGACGAGATCAACCGCGCCCCGGCGAAGGTGCAGTCCGCGATGCTCGAGGTGATGGCGGAGCGGCACCTGTCCATCGGCGGCAAGACCTTCCCGATGCCCGACCCGTTCCTCGTGCTCGCCACGCAGAACCCGATCGAGAACGAGGGCGTCTATCCGCTGCCCGAGGCGCAGCGGGACCGGTTCCTCTTCAAGATCATCGTGGAGTACCCGGGCGTCGAGGAGGAGCGCGAGATCGTCTACCGGATGGGCGCGGAGCCCCCGGTCGCCGAACGCGTGATGGAGCCGAACGACCTGGTCCGGCTGCAGGGCGTCGCGTCGAAGGTGTTCGTGCACCACGCGCTGGTGGACTACGTGGTGCGGCTCGTCGTCGCGACCCGCACGCCCGGCGAGCACGGCCTCTCGGACATCGCGGGCTGGGTGTCCTACGGCGCCTCGCCCCGCGCCACCCTCGGGATCGTCGCCGCCGCGCGGGCGCTCGCGCTCATCCGGGGCCGGGACTACGTCCTCCCGCAGGATGTCCTGGACGTCGCACCGGACGTGCTGCGGCACCGCCTCGTGCTGTCCTACGACGCCGTCGCGGACCAGATCCCGATGGACCACATCATCTCCAGGGTGATGCAGACCGTGCCGTTGCCGCAGGTCACCGCCCGGCCCCAGGTCGCGCCCGCGCCCGTCGCCCTCTACAGCCCGGCGGCCGGGGCGCCGTGAGCCCGGAGCCCTCCCCGCCCGATGTGCACGTGAGCGGGCCGCCCGCCGGTGCCCGGCGGGGGCCCGGCCTGCCCGGCCACGGGCGGGCGGTCCACCCGCCCTCGTTGCGCGACGGGCGGCTGGAGGCCACGCTGCGCACGCTCGAACTCACCGTCCGCGGCCGGCTCGACGGGCTGCTGCAGGGCAACCACCTCGGCCTCGTCCCCGGTCCCGGTTCGGAGCCGGGGGAGGCCCGCCCCTACCGCGCCGGGGACGACGTGCGCCGCATGGACTGGGCCGTCACCGCCCGGACCACCGAGCCGCACGTCCGCGAGACGATCGCGGACCGCGAGCTCGAGACCTGGGTGGTGCTCGACCTCTCGCCCAGCCTGGACTTCGGCACCGCCGACTGCGAGAAGCGCGATCTCGCGGTGGCCGCGCTCGCCGCCGTCGCGCATCTGACGCGTGGTGGCGGCAACCGCATCGGCGCCCTCGTCGCGACGGGGGAGCGCACGCACCGCTTCCCGCCCCGCGGGGGCATCGGGCACGCCCGCACCCTGATCCGCCAGGTCGCGCAGACCCCGCGGGCCGCGGAAGGCACCCGCGGGGACCTGACGGCGGCGATCGAGCAGCTCCGGCGGCCGCCGCGACGCCGCGGGCTGGCCGTGGTGATCTCGGACTTCCTCGGCGAGCCGGAGTGGGAGCGTGCGCTGCGCGGCCTCTCCGCGCGCCACGACCTGCTCGCCGTCGAGGTCCTGGACCCGCGCGAGCTGGACCTGCCGGACGTCGGCACCGTCGTCCTCGCGGACCCGGAGACGGGCGAGCAGCGCGAGGTCGAGACGACTCCGCTGCTGCGCCGCGAGTACGCCGCCGCGGCCTCCGCGCACCGGGACCGGGTGGCCACCGCGCTGCGCCGCACGGGCGCCGCGCACCTGCGCCTGCGGACGGACTCGGACTGGATCGCGGACATCGTGCGGTTCGCGCTGGCCCGCAAGCGCGCGTGGTCCGGGGGTGCCGGATGAGCTTCGCGTCACCCTGGTGGCTGCTCGGGCTGGTCGTCGTCGTCGGGCTCGTCGTCGGTTATCTCGTCCTGCTGCGCCGCCGTCGCCGCGACGTCGTGCGGTTCACCAACCTCGAGCTGCTGAACAGCGTCGCGCCGAAGCGTCCGGGCTGGTACCGGCACGTGCCGGCGGCCGCGATGATCGCCGCGCTCGCCGTCCTGACCATCGCGCTGGCCGGGCCGCAGGCCGAGGCGAAGGTCCCGCGGAACCGGGCCACCGTCGTCCTCGTCATCGACGTCTCGCTGTCCATGCAGGCCACGGACGTGGCACCGAACCGGCTCGCCGCCGCGCAGGCCGCCGCCAAGACGTTCGCGGACCAGCTCACCCCCGGGATCAACCTCGGCCTGGTGTCCTTCGCCGGGACGGCCGCCGTGCTCGTCTCGCCGACCACGGACCGGGACTCGGTGAAACGCGCGGTCGACGGCCTGAGGCTGTCCGAGTCCACGGCCACCGGCGAGGCGATCTTCGCCGCCATGCAGTCCATCGACTCGTTCTCCCGCTCGGTCGCTGCGACGGATGCCGAGGGGCCGCCACCGGCGCGGATCGTGCTGATGAGCGACGGCAAGCAGACCGTGCCCGGGCCGGACGGCGAGAACGACCCGCGCGGTTCCTTCACCGCCGCCCGTAAGGCCTCCGAGGCCAAGATCCCGGTCTCGACGATCTCGTTCGGCACCGAGTACGGGACGATCGACATCGAGGGCGGGCGCACGCGGGTGGCCGTGGACGACGCCTCGATGAAGGAGATCGCGGACCTCTCGGCCGGCCAGTTCTTCACCGCCGCCACCGAGGACGAGCTCAAGCAGGTCTACGCGGACCTCTCCGAACAGATCGGGTACGAGGTCAGACGGATGGACACGAGCAAACCGTGGCTGGCCGGGGGAGCGCTGCTGCTCGTCGCCGGGCTGTGTATCGGGCTGGCGCTCGGCCGCCGCCTGCCGTGAGTCCGCGTTCCATGATCGTCGATGCCGTGCACTAAGTTCTTGGTCCGTGGGCAACAGTGACGTCGGAAATCGCAGCGTGCTGGTCACCGGAGGAAACCGCGGCATCGGCCTGGCGATCGCGACGGCGTTCGCGGCCCAGGGGGACACGGTGGCGGTGACCTACCGCTCGAACGCCGACGGCCTGCCGGACGACCTCTTCCCCGTGCAGTGCGACGTCACCGACGCCGCCGCCGTGGACGCGGCGTTCACGGCTGTCGAGGAGAAGAACGGGCCGGTCGAGGTCCTGATCTCCAACGCCGGCATGAACGACGACGGGCTGCTCATGCGGATGAGCGAGGAGTCGTTCACCGGCGTGATCGACGCCAACCTGACGGCCGCCTATCGCGTCGCCAAGCGCGCGTCCCGCGGGATGCTCCGCGCCCGCGGCGGCCGGATGATCTTCATCTCGTCCGTCGTCGGCCTGCTGGGCAGCGCCGGGCAGGTCAACTACGCCGCCTCCAAGAGCGGCCTGGTCGGGCTGGCCCGCTCCATCGCCCGCGAGCTGGGCTCGCGCGGGATCACCGCCAACGTCGTCGCGCCCGGTTTCGTGGACACGGACATGACCCGCGCCCTCCCGGACGCCCGCCGCGCCGAGATCCTCGGCCAGGTCCCGCTGGGCCGCTACGCCTCGGTCGAGGAGGTCGCCTCGGCGGTGACCTGGCTCGGCTCCCCGGGCGCGGGCTACGTCACCGGGGCGGTCATCCCGGTCGACGGCGGCCTCGGCATGGGCCACTAGTCACCGCACGAGAACCGCTCGTACTCCAGAAAGGCTCCCCATGGGACTGCTCGAGGGCAAACGCCTGCTCATCACCGGCGTCATCACCGACGCCTCGCTGGCCTTCCACGCCGCGAAGATCGCCCAGGAGCAGGGCGCGGAGGTCGTGCTCACCGGCTTCGGGCGCATGCGCCTCGTCGAGCGGATCGCGCAGCGGCTCCCGAAGCCGGCGCCGGTCGTCGAGCTGGACGTGTCGGACCAGGGGCAGCTGGACACCCTCGTCGAGCGGATCTCCCCGCACCTCGGGGACGAGCCGAAGCTCGACGGCGTGCTGCACTCGATCGGTTTCGCGCCGGCGTCCTGTCTGGGCGAGGGCGCGTTCCTGAGCGCCCCGTGGGAGGACGTCGCCACGACGATCCAGGTGAGCGCGTACTCGTTCAAGTCCCTGTCGACCGCGCTGCTGCCGCTGCTCGGCCCGGGCAGCTCGATCGTCGGGATGGACTTCGACAACCGCCAGGCCTGGCCCGCCTACGACTGGATGGGCGTGGCCAAGTCCACCCTCGAGTCCGTCACCCGCTACCTGGCCCGGGACCTGGGCCCGAAGGGGATCCGGGTCAACCTTTGCGCCGCGGGGCCGGTGAAGACGATGGCCGCGAGGTCCATCCCGGGCTTCGCCGCCTTCGAGGACGCGTGGGACGGCCGCGCACCGCTGGGCTGGGACACCACGGACCCGGTGCCGGTCGCGAAGACGGTCTGCGCGCTGCTCTCGGACTGGCTCCCGGTCACGACGGGCTCCATGGTGTGGGCCGACGGCGGCTTCCACGCCATCGGTGTCTAATTGAGGCCGTGACTCCCGAAGCGTTGTTGGTGCTCTCGTTCGGCGGGCCGGAGGGCCCGGAGGAGGTACGTCCCTTCCTGGAGAACGTCGTCCGGGGGCGGGGGGTACCGCCCGAGCGGCTCGACGCCGTCGAGGAGCACTACCGGCACTTCGGCGGTGTCTCGCCGATCAACGCCCGCAACCGGGAGCTGATCGCCGCGATCCGGGAGCGGACGGACCTGCCGGTCTACTTCGGGAACCGGAACTGGTACCCGATGGTCGAGGACACCGTCGCGGAGATGGCGCGCGACGGCATCCGCTCGGCGCTGGTCTTCGCCACCAGCGCGTACGGCGGCTACTCGGCCTGCCGGCAGTACCACGAGGACATCAGCCGGACCCGTAAGGCGGTCGGCGACGAGGCCCCGCACCTGATCAAGCTGCGGCACTTCTTCGACCACCCGGCGTTCGTGAAGGCCAGCGCGGACGCGGTGCGGGTGGCGCGGGAGTCGCTGCCCGCCGAGCAGCGGGACGCCGCCCGGCTGGTGTTCACCGCGCACTCCGTGCCGCTCGCGGCCGACGAGGCGGCCGGCGTGCCGGAGGAGGGCGGGCACCGCTACTCCCGGCAGATCGCCGAGGCCGCCCGGCTCGTCGCGGCGGACCTCGGGGTTGAGGAGTACGACGTCGTCTGGCAGTCCCGCTCCGGGCCGCCGCAGGTCCCGTGGCTCGAGCCGGACATCGTGGACCACCTCGAGCAGCTCCACGCCGCCGGGACGCAGGCGGTCGTGGTATCGCCCGTCGGGTTCGTGTCGGACCACGTCGAGGTCGTGTGGGATCTGGACAACGAGGCTGCGGAGAAGGCCGCCGAGCTGGGCCTGGGCTTCGCCCGGGCCGCCACAGCCGGACCGGACCCCCGCTTCGCGGACATGGTGGTCGAGCTGATCGCGGAGCACGCGCACAACGCGGCACCGCGCGCCCTGGGCAGGGTCCCGAGCGGGGGCTGCACGGTCGACGGCGCCCCGTGTGCGATCGACTGCTGCGCCCCGACCCGCCGCCCCTCCCGTCCCGCCACCCCCTGACCTCCCGTCCCGCGAGTCGCGATCCGGCGCCGCGCGAGTCGCGGCCTGAGGCCACGCGAGTCGCAGTCCGGGACCGCGCGAGTCGCGACCAGGCACTCGGCGCGTCGCAGCTTTGGCCGCCGAGCGCGAGGTCAGCGCGACACCAGCCCGGGCTGGCGCAGTAGGCCGACCTCGTCGAGCCGCCCCCATCGCTCGACGATCCTGTCGCCGTCGATGCGGAAGATGTTGATGCCGTCCAGGACGATCGTCGCTCCGGTCGGTTCCACGCCCAGCAGCGTTCCGTGCTGAGTGCCGCGGGCGCTGAAGCACTCCACGACGAGATCCCCCTCGGACACCATGAAGTGCGGCTCGCTGCGCCGGTCCGGGCACGCCTCCCGGAACACGGCCGCGGCCGCGCATCCCCTCCGGCCCGTCCGGCGCGCCGGGGAACGGCGGATCGTGGTTACGAACGCCGGGGGTCCAGGTAGCGATCCACCGCGGCGAGGTCGCCCTTGCTGAACAACCCCCGGATGAACGCGTCGACGCGGTTCTTGTGACGGGTGATCGTGTCGCTGGTCGTGCACGGATCGTGGGGCCGGTGCAGCCCCGGATCCATCCCAGGATTCTGGGAGTGACCACAGTGCACCGGTGCCCGACACCGGGCGGGTGCCCAGGGCACCGACGGCGGCTCAGGCGCAGCTCGCGCGGGTCCCGGTGACGGTCGTCAATCCGGTTGCGTACCGGTGATCGCGGACGCGACGAGGTCCGCGGCGGTGGTGTTCCTGGTGCGGCGGCCGCGGTCGTAATACTGCGTCGTCGCGATGCTCGCGTGCCCGACGTCCGCCTGGACGTGCTGGATCCGGGCGTCCTGCTCGAGCGCGATCGTCACGTAGGCGTGCCGCAGCGCGTGCGGATGGACCTTCTCCGCGACGTCCGCGAGCGCCGGTCCGGCGGTCAGCGCGACCCGGCGGAGCAGGGCGTTGACGTCGAACCGGGAGCAGCGCCCGCCGTCCCGCGTCGCGATCAACGGGGTGCGCACCGCGGCGGTCCGGCCCCGGACAGCGGGCGTCGACGTGCCGGCAACCCGGTCGCGTTCCTCGAGGTAGGCGCGCAGCGCGACGGCCGCGAGCTCGGTGAGGTAGACCTCCCGCCGGACACCGCCCTTGCCCAGCACCCGCAGCACCGGCTCGCCACCGGTGACCACCAGGTCGTCGCGGTCCAGGCCGACGAGCTCGGACACGCGCAGGCCGAGCGTCAGCAGCCCGACGACCGCCACCGCGCGCCGGGCGTAGAGCTCCCGGTGCCGCGTCCGGTTCGGGAGCCGGGCCGCGGCCCGCAGCAGAGCGCCGAGCTGCTCGGCGGTGAGCCGGATGGTGGGGGAGGCGTCCCGGACGCTGCGGGACAGGCCGAGGCGTGCGCGGTTCAGGGCCGCCGGGTTGGCCGGGACGACCCCGGTCTCGGTGAGGTGGCCGTAGAACGCCGAGAGGGTCGAGAGCATCCGCTGCCGGGTCCGCTTCTCGGCCCCGGTCGCGTCGAGCGCGTGCAGCCACGCCTTCACCTCGCTGCCGGTGGCGGCCCGGGGATCGAGCCCGTGCCCGGCGCACCAGCGGAACCAGGCGAGATGGTGCAGCGGACCCGGCCGGGCCGGCGGCGGCCTGCGCGACGACGGCGCCCCGGTCGGCCCGGGATCGGCGCCGGTCAGGGCGTCGGTCCAGGCCACGGGCAGGCCGAGCGCGTAGGCGTACGTGCGGCGGGTGCCGGCGTTGGCGTACTGGCTGAGCCAGTCCGCGATCTGGGTGCGGAGCTCGTCCGGGTCGTCGACGCCGGGCCAGCCGTCCGCCGGGTCGACCTCGCGCGCGACGACGGCCGGGACGCGGGGGAGGGCCTCCAGCACGGCGAGCGGTCCGGAATCGGGCACGGGGTGATCGTGCCGCGCGGCCGGGCGCGGGTGCGGGTGCCACGCCGGATCAGCGGCGCTTGCGTCTCCCACCCCAGCCGACCAGCACGCCGAACGACTCCACGGCCGAGCTCAGCAGCTTCCCGGCGGCTCTCAGCATCTTCGTCATCCGCGCAGTGTGGCGCCCCGGCGCCGGGGCCGCCTAGTCCGGGCCGCATCTCCAACCCGGCCGGGCCGGGATACACCAACGAAACACCGGTTTCGTAGGTGGAGGTATCCGATCAAACGAACTCAAAACCAGTTACAGGTTTCGAAACCTCGAACTGGTACGGTGCCGAACGTGATCGACGACGCCGTACGCTGCGGATACAGCAAGTGCCGGGCGGAGCTGCCCGCCCCGGGACCGCAGGGCGGGCGCCGGCGGAGCTTCTGCCGGGACGTCCGCTGGGACGGCCGCACCTGTGCGCAGATGGCCCGGGCCGAGCGGGAGGCCCTCGGCGCGCTCGGTCTCGACGCGGGGAGCAGCACCTTCCGGCTCGACGCGGAGCGGCTGCGCGAGCACCTGGACGTCGTGCGGGCGCCGGTCGAGGCGCTGACCGAGGCGCTGGCATCGGTGACCGCCCGGCTCGACGAGGTGGAGGCCGCGGCCGTGCAGGCCGTCGAGACGGCACACACCCAGGTGGCCGAGGCCGAACGGGCGCGCGTCGCCGCCGAGGAAACCCGCGAACAGGCCGAACAGCGCGCGCGGCGGAGCGTCGCGGCCGCGGAGCGGGCCGCGAAGGAACGGACCGAGGCGGTCGAGCGGGCCTCCGCCGCCGCGCGTCAGGCGCTGGAGGCCACGGAGGCGTTGGGCGCGGCGCGGCAGCAGGCCGAGGAGGCGGCCGGCGGGCAGCGGGCAGCGGAGGCCCGGGCCGCTCAGGAGGCCGAGCGGGCCGCCGTCGCGGAGCGGGAGACCCGCGGGGCGGTGGTCGCGGCCGAGCGGGCGCTCGCGGAACGGGACGCGGCGCGGGTGGGGGAGCAGGAGCACCGGACGGAGACCGCCGCGATCCGGGAGGCTCTCGGCGCCGCGCGGGACCGGGCCCGGGACGCCGAGGCCGAACGGGACCGCTCGGCCGTCGCGCGGAAGAAGGCGGAGGACGCGCTGGCCGAAGCCCGACGGGAAGCGGAGGAGTCGCGCTCGGAGCGGGAGGAACTGACGCGCCGGTTGTCGGCCGAGACGGCTCGCGCGGCGCGCGAGGAGCGGGACCGAGCGCGGTCGGAGGCCGAGATCGAGCGGCTTCGCGCCGAGCTCGCCGCGGAACCGCGGCCGCTGCACCCGGACGATCTCCGGACCCTCGTCGCCGCGCTGGCCCGGGTGCCGGCTGCGGAGGACAGCGGCGGTCCGACCGGCTGACGGGCCGGCGGTGCGCACGGCGACGCCGCACACTGCTCGTGTCGGAGCCGCGCACCACCACCGCCGCGCCCACGTCGCCGCAGGCGTGCGTCCCGTCGGACGAGGCCATGAGCGTGGCGGCCCCGTCGACGGTCAGCGCGTCACGTCGCCCGGGTGCGGCGAGCGTGACGCACCCGGACCTCGTTCACCGCGCGTCGCCTCGGTCGACGATGACGCCCGCCTCGGCGAGCTGCCGGATCCGTTCCGGGCCGTAGCCGAGCTCGGTGAGCACGTCGGCGGCATCCTGCCCCAGGCGCGGCGCCGGGCCCGGCCGGCGCGGGTGGTCGCCGTCGAACGAGATCGGGAACCGGGCCATCCGCAGCGTCCCCTCGGTGGGGTGCTCCGTCCGCTCGAACAGCCCGGCCGCGGCCAGGTGCTCGTCGGTGAACAGCTCCGGTACCGATCGGACCGGTGCCGCCGGGATCTGGGCCCCGTCGAGCACCGCGAGCCACTCGTCGCTCGTGCGGGCCAGCAGCTCCTTCTCGAGGAGTCGGTAGAGCTCGTCGACGTTGCGCGTCCGCTCGGTGATGGTGCGGTAACGCGGATCGTCGGCGAGCTCGGGACGGCCGACGAGGGCGAAGAAGGTGCGCCACTGCGCGTCGGTGTAGACCATCACGCTGAGGTGGCCGTCGGCGGTCCGGTACGGCTTGCGGTACGGCGAGGCCGTCCGGGCGTAGCCGGCCTCGCCCCGCGGCGGGTCGAAGACGTAGCCACCCTGCTGGTCCAGCAGGGTGAAGGTGACCATCGACTCGAGCATGGGCACCTCGATCGCCCGGCCCCGGCCGGTTCGTTCCCGGGCGAAGAGCGCCGAGGTGATCGCGCCGACCGCCAACGTCCCGACGACCTTGTCCGCGACCGGGGTGCGCACGTAGGCCGGCTCGTCCGACGCGCCCTGCACCGCGGCCAGGCCACAGCCGGCCTGGATCACGTCGTCGTACGCGGCCCGGTCGCGGTAGGGACCCTCCGCGCCGAACCCCCGCAGCGCGCAGTGGATCGCGCGCGGGTTCACCGCGGCGACCTCGTCGGGGCCGATGCCCAGCCGCCGGGCCGCCTCCGGACGGATGTTGTGCACGAACACGTCGGCGCCGGCCACCAGGCGCGAGAGCACCTCCCGGCCGGCCGGGTCCTTGAGGTCCAGCGCGATGCTGCGTTTGCCCTGGTTGACGTTGAGGAACACCGGGCCCATCCCGGTGCCGCGCTCGTCGCCGATGTAGCGAACGACGTCGCCGTCCGGCGTCTCGACCTTGATGACGTCGGCGCCCATCTGCGCCAGGAGCAGGGTGCAGTAGGGGCCCATGAAGGTCGTGGTGAGGTCCACGACCCGCACTCCGGCGAGAGGACCTCCTTCCGGCGGGGTCGTCGTCACCACGGCTCCTTCCCGTCCACCAGATCGGCCAGCACCTGCTCGGTGTGCGCCCCCAGTGCGGGGGCCGGACTGTGCACGCGGCCCATCGCCGTCCCGTCCTGCAGCACCGGGAACACGACGTGCCGCCCGTCGCGGTCCTGCGCGACGATCCCCCTGGCGCGCACCTGGGGGGACCGGCCCGCCTCGGGCACGGACAGCACCCGGTGTGCCGGGACGTCCGCCGCGGCGAACGCGGCCAGCCACTCGGCCGCCGGGCGGGCGCGGATCGCCCGGCGGAGCAGCACGACGAGCTCGTCACCGTCCGCCCGCCGGGCGGCCGTGGAGCCGAACCGCGGGTCGGCGAGTGCGGGGACCTCCTCGGCGAGCAGGGGTACGAGGCGTTCCCAGAAGTGCTCCTCCACGGCGCCGACCGCGATCGTGGTGCCGTCCGCAGCCTCGAAGAGGTCGTTGGCCGGGTGCAGGTGCGGGTGGTCGCCGGTGCCCTCGTCGAGGCCCTCGGCGGCCCGGACGCTGGCGAAGGACAGGGCCGCGTCGGTGATCGCCAGGTCCAGGTGGGCGCCCTCGCCGGTGGCCCGCCGCCGGTAGAGGGCGGCGAGGATCGCGATGGACGCGTAGGTGGAGGCGGCCAGGTCGCTCACCGGGATCCCCGGACGCCGGACCTGCCGGTCTCCCCAGCTGCCGGGAAAGGACAGCACACCGCTCGCGGCGAGGTAGGTGACGTCGTGGCCGGGCACGTCCCGCAGGGGCCCGGTCTGCCCGAAACCGGAGACCGAGCAGTAGACGACGGACGGGTTGACCGCGTGCACCACGGCGTAGGACATGCCCAGCCGGTCGACGACGCCGGGCCGGAAGCCCTCGACGAGCACGTCCGCGCCCGCGGCCAGCCGGCGGCCGAGCGTCTGCCCTTCATCGGTCTTCAGGTCGAGGACGACGCTGCGCTTGTTGCGGTTCGCCGCCTCGTGCAGGGCACCGGGCAGTTGCCGTGCGGCGTCGCCGGCCGGGCTCTCGACCTTGATCACGACGGCGCCCAGGTCGGCGAGGATCTGCGTGCAGAAGGGGCCGGGCAGGTAGCTGCTCAGGTCGAGCACCCGCACCCCGGACAGGGGACCCGGGGGCGCCGGGACCGGGGCCGCCGGCGGGCCGCTCATCGGGTGGCGACCCGGGAGGGCCGGCCGGTCAGCAGGTCCCACAGCCCGCCGGGGCCGGACCCCGCGATCCGGGCACCCAGCTCGGCCGACCATTCGGACTCGGAGCCGTCCTCGTCGCGCCAGGACATCAGCCGGCGGGTGTGCAGGTGCAGCTCGTGCTCGGTGGTGAAGCCGATCGCACCGTGCACCTGGTGACCGACCGCGATCGCGACCGAGGCCGCGTGTCCGGCGCAGATCTTCGCCGCCATCACCACCTCGGCGGCGCGGTCGTCCTGCTGGAGAGTCTCCACGGCGAGATCGGTGATGGCTCGTGCCTGCTCGACGGCGCCGGCGAACGCGGCGATCTGCTGCTGCACGGCCTGGAAACGGCTGATCGGCCGGCCGAACTGCTCGCGTTCGCCCGCGTACCGGACGGTCAGGTCGAGCACCCGGCGCAGGGACCCGACCATGAGCAGCGCCCGGCCGAGGGCTCCCCGCAGGGCCATCCTCGACGGGGCCGGGCCGGAGCCGGCGGGCAGTGGCCGGCAGTCGACACCGCGGGACGGCAGCACCAGGGTGTCGCGGGGTTCGCCGGCGAGGTTCGTGCCCGGCTCGATCTCGCAGTCGCGCGGATCGATCACCGCGTGGACCGTCCGGCCCGGCTGCCCGGGGGCCGCGGCGAGGACCAGGATCCGCCGGGCGGCCCGGGCCCACGGAACGCCGCACACCCGGCCCACCAGGCGGTGGCCGGGTCCGTCCGGCACGAGCGTCGTGGACGCGGCGGCGGGGCGGGCGACGGTGAGCGGTCCGGACGGGACCGCGATCCCGGCCGACGCCAGCCCCCAGCCGGCCAGCAGGGCGGTCTCGACCAGCGGCACCGGCGCCGCACCGTAGCCGCAGGCCTGGACCACGGTGGCGAGGTCCCGCAGGTCGCCACCGGAGCCGCCCGCGGACTCGGGGACCGACACCAGGGTGAGCCCGGACTCCTCGAGCAGCCGCCACAGGCCCGCGCTCCAGCCCTGCCGGGCGGCCTCGTCACGAGCGGATCCGGCCTGCGCCTCCAGCATCGCGGACACAACGGAGCGGAGCATCTCGCGGTCGTCCATCTCAGGCCCCCAGCCCCCGCGCCACCACGCCGCGCAGGATCTCGTTGGTGCCGCCGCGCAGCGTGAACGACGGCGCTGCGAGCTGCGCCTCGCGCAGCAGCGTGGGCAGCGGGCCGCTGTCGGTGGGGGCGGGCCGACAGGCACGCCGGGCGATGTCGACGATCTCGCCCTCCAGCCGGGTGCCGAGGTCCTTCACGAGCGCGGCCGCGGTGTCGGTCGGGCTTCGGCGCTCGAGGAGGTCCTGCACCCGCAACGAGAGGGCGCGGAGCGCCCAGAGCCGCGCGGCGGCCGAGCCGATGTCGGCGAGCGCGGTGGCGCCGGGCGCGGTGGGCCCGGACACCAGCTCGGCGAACAGGGGGAAGGTGCTGAGATAGCGCTCCGGACCGCTGCGCTCGTGCGCCAGTTCGGACACCACCCCGCGCCACCCGTCCCCGACCGGCCCGACGACCATGTCCGCCGGCACGTCGACGTCGTCGAGGGTGACCTCGGTGAAGTGCGCCTCGCCGGTCATCACCTCGATCGGGCGCACGTGCACCCCCGGCGAGTCGAGCCCGATCAACATCTGGCTGAGCCCGGCATGCCGGTCGCCACCCCGCGGCGCGGTCCGGACGAGTGCGAGCAGGTAGTGGCTCTTGTGCGCGTGGCTGGTCCACACCTTGCGCCCGCTCACCCGCCAGCCCGTCGCGGTCCGCACGGCGCGGGTGCGGACCGACGCGAGATCGGAGCCGCTGTCGGGCTCGCTCATCCCGGCGGCGACGAACAGACGCCCACGCGCGACACCCGGCAGGAGGGTGCGCTTCTGCCGCTCGGTGCCCACGCGCAACAGCAGTGGGCCGGTCTGCCGGTCCGCGATCCAGTGCGCGGCGACCGGGGCGCCCGCGGCGAGCAGCTCCTCGATGACGGTGAACCGTTCGCGTGCGGAACGGGCGCCGCCTCCGTAGGCCCTCGGCCACGTCATGCCGAGCCAGCCGCGGTCGCCCAGCTTGCGGCTGAAGTCCGGCGAGTGGCCCCGGACCCAGCAGTCGCAGGACGGGCGGAACGAGCCGGCGGCCAGCTCCTCGGCCAGGAACCGGCGCACCTCCGCGCGAAGAGCGACGATCGTCGACTCCGCTGTCGTCATGTGACCGGACCTTCTGCTCGTCCGCCTCCGGTCGACCGCGTCGTCGATGACCGGGGCGCCGGATAACTGGTAATCATGCACATCATATGAGCAGCGTTCGGCCGGAAGTCAAGCGCTCCGACCGGGTGCGGACCACGACGCATCGCCCGGTCCGATTTGCGGAACGCCTGCTTGACAGGGTGCAGCACCTGCTGAACATTGCTGCACATCAATCGCAGACATACGACCATCCCGGCCTGAGGCAGCAGCGGGCCGCCACGCGCCGCGGAGAGGGCGCACGACGACGTCGGAGCAGGCCCGTCACAACGAGGTGACCGAACGTGACCCTGACGTTCCAGTCCGAAACCGACCCTGCCCTCGGTGGCAGCGTGCCGCCCCACCCCGACGGCGCCCCCGTCGACCGCAGGGGGCACCTGCGACCCGAGATCGGCCTGTCCTGGGAGCGGTCCGCCTGCAACGGCGTCAGTCGCGTTGCCGTGCACATCCCACGCCGCTGCGACGGCGAGCGCCCCGGTCGGCTCCTGCAGGCGGCGGAAGTGGTCACCGATCGGATGGCCGAGCGGCTGCGTGGGCTGCCCCTGGCGGTCCTGCTGGCCGACGCCGACGCACGGGTCGTGGCGCTCCGGGCGGGACGGGACGACGTGCGGGCCTGGCTCGACCGGCTCCTCATCCGTCCCGGCTCGCTGCTCGCGGAGGACGTCATCGGGACGAACGCCGTCGGGTGTGCGGTCGAGGAGGGGCGCCCCTTCGTGGTGGCCGGCGCGGAGCACTACCGGAGGAACCTGCGCCGGCTCAGCGCGGGCGCGGTGGCGATCCGGCACCCGGTCAGCCGGGTCGTCAAGGGAGCTCTCGCGCTCGTCTGCCCCGCCGAGGACGACAACGCGCTGATGCTGGCGCTGGTGGAGGAGGCCGGGGCGGGGATCGAGGCCCGGATGGCGGACGACATCGCCCGGCGGGAACGACTGCTGCTGGACCGCTTCCTGCAGGCCACCCGCCGGTCCTCCGGGGCGGTGGTGTGCCTGAACCGGGACCTGCTCATCAGCAACACCGTCGCCGGCCCGCTCGTGGGTCCCGCCGACCAGCCGCTGCTCTGGGACTGGGCCACGAAGGTCCTCACCTCCTGCGAGGAGTACTGCGGCGAGCTGCGTCTGGCCGAGGACGTCGTCGTGCAGGCCCGCTGCAGCACGGTGCGCGACGAGGAGGTCGAGGCCGGCATCTTCATCGAGATGCGGCCGCGTCCCGCCGCGGCGGTGCGCACCGATCCGGATGTCGCGCCCTCCCGTTCCGGACGGGGCGTGCACCCGGTGTCCGGGCGCAGCGCGGCGGCGGAGCGGCTCCGTCGCGAGCTCGCGACCCTGGCCGGTGACCGCCGACCGGTCCTGATCTCGGGCGAGCCCGGCACCGGGAAGAACTTCCTCGCCCGGCACCTGCACGAGCTCGACGGCACCGGCGGCGTCGTCACGCTCCTCGAGACCGGGACGTGCCCGGACGACCCGGTGGCCTGGTTCGACCGGCTGCGGATCGGACTGAGCACCCCCGGGACGCTGGTGCTGCGGCACATCGACGAGCTGCCCGCCGAGCTGGCCTCGCGCGCGGTGAGCCTCGTCGAGACGACCGAGGAGCATGTGGTGCGGGTGGTCGCCACCGCCCCCCGCCTGCTGGAGAAAGGCGACGCGGCCAGCCGGCTGCGGGACTGCTTCCCGGCGCGGTTGCAGCTTCCACCACTGCGGCAGCGCGTCGAGGACATCCCCGACCTCGCCCGGGTGTGCCTTCGCGATCTCGCCGGCCGGACGCCGACGCCGCGTCTCGAGCCGGCGACGTTGCAGAACCTGATGGCCCAGGTCTGGCCGGGCAACGTGCGCGAGCTGCGCACCGTGCTGAGCTGCGCGCTGATGCGCTCGGACGGGCGGGACCTCGCGATCAAACACCTGCCGCCGGAGTACCGCACGGCACCGATCAGGCACCGCCTGACGTCGATGCAGCGGGCCGAGCGGGAGGCGCTGCTGAACGCGCTGGACGACAGCGGGGGCAACAAGCAGGTCGCGGCCGAGATGCTCGGCATCGCGCGGTCCACGCTCTACCGCAAGATCAGATCCCTGGGTATCGACGGTCGCTGCCTGAGCGGGTGAGGCCGGGTGGCCCGGCGAGCCCGCAGGCTCAGCGCCGCCACACCACCGGACGGGTCACCAGGTCCTTGTGCTTCTTGTGCCAGTAGCTGACGGCCTCGTCGAGGTGCTCGCGCATGCTCTGCTCGGCACGGTCGCCGTCCCGGGCGCGGAGGGCCTCGATGATGCGCTCGTGTGCGCGGGCCGCGGCGACGTAGCGCCGCGCCGAGTACGTGACGCCGCCGGCGATGCCGTCCGCGACGCAGCCGAGGCTCTCGAGGAACACCTGCAGCACGACGCTGCGCGCGGCCCGGGCGAGTGTCGAGTGGAAGATCCGGTTCTGCTCCTGGAAGACCTCCGGGTTCGGGGCCTGGAGGGTCAGCCGGACGGTCTGGTCCATGAGATCCAGGTCCGCCTCGGTGATCCGACTGGTGGCCAACCGGGCGATCGTGGGCTCGAGGGCCCGGCGGGCCTCCATCACGTCGTCGAGGGACGCGGCCTCGAACTGCAGGATCAGCGTGAGGGCCTCGCCCAGGTCCTCGGGGCGGGGCCGCCGCACGACCGGGCCGCCGCCCGGCCCCGGGCGCAGGGTGATGACGTTGCGGGTCTCCAGCAGCCGCAGCGCCTCCCGGATGGTGGAACGGCCGACGTCGAAGCTCTCGATCATCTCCCGCTCGGTGGGCAGGACGCTCCCGGCCACGAGCCCGGCCTCCACGATGTGGTTCGCCAGTTCGCGCGCGATGACCTCCGAGATCTTCGGTCCCCGCCGGCCATTGCCCTGCATACCGGTTCTCATGGTGCTGCCCCTGCCGTGGAGAAAGGGAGGCCCGGTCCATGCGGGCCTCGCGGCGATGTGGAGACGCTGCGATGTGGAGCGCTGCGCCGGCCACCCGACCGGCTGTCGGTAAACCTGCGCATGATGATGATACGACCAGCACAGGGCGGATGACGCCGTCGAGGCCGTCCGGTGCGGCGTCCCTGCAGCGTGCATGCGGTTTCGGCGACGCGTTCGACCTGTTCTCCCTCGTCGTCCGGGGTGCCGGAGTTCGGTCGTGTCGCACTATCGGACACGTGCGTCCCTCGCCGCGGCGCTAGCGTTCCCGATCAGGAGATCTCCTGATCTTCCGGTCGAACCCGGTCATCCACGGCATTGGCACGAGCGGCCGGGAATTCCGTTGTCCGGACCCGTTCTGCAGTTCTGCATCTCTCCCCGTGAAGGAGTCCAGATGAAATTCGTCTACTTCATGCTCCCGGCCCTTCCGGCCACCGAACGCGAGCGGGAGGCGCTGCGCCCCATCGGCCACCGGACCGAGAAGTGGCAGCAGATGCTGACCGAGATCCGTGAACTGGCCAAGATGGCGGACGACTACGGCTTCGAGGCCATCTGCTTCCCGGAGCACCACCTGCACACCGAGGGCATGGAGATGGGCGGCCCGTCGTCGCTGTACCTGGACGTCGCCCACCACACCAAGAACATCAAGGTCGGCCCGGTCGGCTACGTCATGCCCAGCCACAACCCGGTCAAGCTGGCCATCGACACCGCCTGGCTCGATCAGATGACCCAGGGGCGGACGGTCGTCGGCATGGCCCGCGGGTACCAGGAGCGCTGGTTCAACGCCCTGACCCAGCTGCTCCCGGTGCAGACGGCGACCAGCGACGCGAGCGAGCGGGACAAGCTGAACCGCGAGCTCTTCGAGGAGTGTTACCAGATCCTCAAGCTGGCCTGGAAGGAAGAGGCGTTCAGCTACGACGGGAAGTTCTACCAGTTCCCGTATCCGCACCCCGCCTCCCCGTGGCCGGCAGGTGACTACACGCGCCGGTTCGGCGCCGACGGTGAAATGGGTGACGACGGCCTGCTGCACAAGATCTCCGTCGTTCCGAAGCCCTATCAGAAGCCGCATCCGAAGATGTTCCAGGCCTTCTCGATGAGCGAGAACACGATCCGCTGGACGGCCCGTGAGGGGATCACCCCCATCATCCTGACCTCGATTCCCGAGGATTACCACAAGATGGTCGAGGCCTACCAGGACGAGGCCCACCAGCACCTCGGCCACGAGCTGGCGCTCGGTGAGAACACCGGGGTGCTGAGGTCGGTCCACTTCGGTCGGAACAAGGACGAGGCGATGCGCCAGGCGGCGCGCGGGGTGTCGGGCGTGGGCTGGAAGCACTTCTGGGGCCACCACGGCTTCTACGAGGTCTTCCGCCGGGCCGGGGAGACCGGCGACGTACCCCGCACCATCGAGCGGATGGAGGAGTCGCACTACCTCTACGCCGGCGACCCGGGCGCGGTGGCCGAGAAGATGCACGAGCTGGCGGACAACGGCAACCCGGAGTACTTCGTCTGGTGGTCCGACCAGGGAATGCTTCCGTTCAACGAGGTCAGGCGGAACCTCCAGCTGTTCGGCGAGAAGATCATGCCCCAGTTCCCGGGCTGAACCCGGCACAGCCCGCGGTGGGGTGGCCCGGGCGGCCGGACCACCCCACCGCGGTCGTCACCGCGGGCCCGCCTCCGGGCCGCACGAGGTACGACGCAGTTCCCCGACCCGAGGAGATGAGATGGCGTTCTTCACCGTGGTGTGGAAGTACACCGACGATGCGGAGCTGATCGAGGCGGCACGCGGTCCGCACGGCGCGTACCTCAAGGAGCAGGTGGCCGACGGCGTGGTGCGCGTGGCGGGCCCCTTCGAGGACGGCACCGGCGGCATCCTCGTCGTCGAGGCCGGCGACCGGACCGAGTTGAAGTCGCTGCTCGACGGCGACCCCTACGTCGCGCAGGGCGTGGTCGTGGACAGCCAGATCTTCCCGTTCAAGCCGGTGCTCGGGGCCCTGGCCGGCTGACGGGTCTCCCGCCACATCTCTGATCAGAGAGGACGACCATGTCCGCACGACCCGCACCCCTCGAGTCGATCGACGTGGGTGACATCAAGGTGACCTACCTGCCCGACGGCGACGCGACCGTCGAGGCAGGCACCGTCTTCCCGGCCTCGAACGAGGCGCTCTGGGGAGCGCACCGCGAGCTGTTCGACGCCGACGGGAAGCTGTTGCTGACCCTCGGCGGGTTCCTGGTCGAGACCGGCGACCAGAAGATCGTCGTCGACCTGGGCTTCGGGGACATGACAGTCCCGTTCCCCCCGGTGGGCGGCGTGTTCCGCGGCGGCCAGCTGCTGTCGAGCCTGCGTAAGGCCGGCGTCGAACCGGCCGACGTCGACGTCGTGTTCTACACGCACCTGCACCTCGACCACGTCGGCTGGACCGCACAGAACGGCGAGCTGACCTTCCCCAACGCCCGGTACGTCGTCGGCGAGGGCGAGTTCGAGTTCTGGCAGGGCGTCACCGACGAGGGACTGGCCGTGGTCGGGCCGCACCCGGAAGCGGTCCAGGCGCCGCTGGTGAACCGGATCGAGTCCGTGGGTGACGGCGCGCTCATCGCCTCGGGGGTCAACGTGCTGGCGAGCCCGGGGCACACGCCCGGACACTGCTCCGCGGTGATCTCCTCGGGTGCGGACAGGGCGATCATCCTGGGCGACGTCGTGCACTGCCCGCTGCAGCTGGCCGACGGTGACCTGCGGATCATCTTCGACGTCGATCCGGAGACGGCCGCCCGCACCCGGGACAAGATCGCCGCGGAGCTCGAGGGCGACTCCGAGGTCCTCGCCGCCGACGGGCACTTCAGCGGCTCGGCCTTCGGCCGCATCGTCCGCGGAACCGGCAGGCAATGGGTGGGTCTGTAGGGCGCGCAGGTCACGACGTCAGGAGGAGGAACACGATGGCATTCGAGGTCAACAAGGTCGTGACGGACCGGGCCGCCGACGGAAAGTCGGTGTTCGCCGAGGAGAAGTCCGTCGAGCCGGGCCCCGTTCTCGGCCTGGACATCTTCAACATCTGGGGCACCGCCGACGGCGTCCCGTCCGTCGGCGCGGGGGACAACCCGGCGACGGTGCCGTTCCCGTTCTTCCCGGGGCCCGGTGGTTCGCGGTTCATCGTGGTGCGTTTCCCTCCCGACTCCGCCGCGGCGGAGCCGGGAGACGCGGACCCCGAGGAGGCCGCGGCGCAGGCAGAGCGGATCCAGCCCGGTCTGATCGGGGTGTTCGAGCCCGACACCCCCGGCATGCACACCACCGACAGCGTCGACTACGGAGTGTGCGTCGAGGGCGAGGTGTACCTCGAGCTCGACGACGGTGCCGAGGCGCACGTCACCCCGGGGACCTGCGTGGTGCAGCGGGGCACCCGGCACGCCTGGCGGAACCGTAGCGACTCACCCTGCACGATGGTGTTCGTCCTCGTCGGCGCGGAGCGTACGACCGGCTGACGGCGGCGGGCGCCCTCGCCCGGCTCCTACGCGGCCGCGACCGGGGCCCGCCTGCCGAGGCGGCGTCTCCGGTCGCGGCGTTCCGCCGCGGGAGTCCGCGGGCGTCTTCGGGTGCCCGCGAGCAGCTCGTGGGATTCCGGCGCGCGACCGGGGGGCCCGGGGCGCGGTCAGACCAGCGGGGCCGAGGCGAGGACGCGCACGGCCTCGGCGACCGCGGCGCGGCGGGCGATCCGGACCGCGGTCTCCAACGGCCGCAACGCCTCCCGACGGGCGGTGGCGGCCGAGGCCGAGAGGGCACCGCCCGGCTCGTCGACCGAGGCGGCGGCGAGGATCGCCTCCACCTCGTCCGCGTGCTGCAGCACCCGGAGGGCCTGCGGTGGCATGCCGGCCGGCCACAGCGACTGGGGGCGGGAGCGGAGCGCGGCCGCGATCTCCTCCCGCACCCCGGGCCGGTGCCGGGCCACGCCGAGGTCGGTGAGGATCGACGCGGACTGCCGCACCTGCTCGCGGAGGTCCCGTTCGGCCTGGTTCTGCGGGACGTGCTCGGCCGGCGCCCCGGGGTCCGGGACGGGGTAAACGGTCCAGCGCAGCACGCCGTCGGCGATCTGGCTCGGGACCAGACCCAGCCCGGCGTCCGGGAAGAACACCCCCTCGCCGGCGCGGATCACCGCGGTGCCGAACGAGCTTGGGCCGGGCAGGCCCCGGATGTCCCCGGGGGCGGTGAGCACGAGCCGCGCCGCACCCCGGGGGGCGAGTCGGCGCAGGGCGGCGAGCAGGAAGGTCAGCGAGGAGACCGGGGCGCCGGGGGCGGGGAGGCGGGTGGCGTCGGCGGTCGCGTCGTCGACGCACTGCACGTCGTGCGCATCGGCCCACGGGGCGAGGGCGTCGAGCACGTCGTCGGGTGCGGCGGAGCCGGCCAGCCAGGCCGAGGACCACACCGCGAAGGTGGCGGAGGGGCGGGGCACGGAAGCCAGGCTAGCTATCCGCGGCAGGCGGGTGGCGTCTGCCGTGCGGGTGACGCAGTGTGACGTTCGGTGAGCGGTTCGGAGGCACCGGCCCGATGCGGCGGCTGTCCGGGCGACGGGCGGCCGATCCTGGCGTGTCGCCGGGGCCCGAACCGTCACGATCGGCTAGAACCGTGCGATGGTCGCTCGCTCCCACGACTACCGGGGCATGTTCTCCTCCGACGGCACCCGCGTCACGACGAAGAAGACGATCCCCGAGATCGCCGCCGAGCCCGGCGTCGTCGTCGAGGACCCCGCGAGCGGATTCTGCGGCGCCGTCGTCCGGATCGACTCCCGCGAGGTGACGATCGAGGACCGGCACGGCCGGCACCGGGTCTTCCCGCTCCGCCCGGCCGCCTTCCTCTACGAGGGCGCCCCGGCCACGCTCGTGAAGCCGGCCCCGGTCGCCACCGGCCCGGCGGTCTCCGCGTCCGGCTCCGTCCGGGTCGCGAACCTCAAGGCGCGCACCGCCCGCGCGGCGCGGATCTGGGTGGAGGGCATCCACGACGCGGCCCTGTTGGAGACGGTCTGGGGGCACGACCTGCGGGTCGAGGGCGTCGTGGTGGAGCCGTTGCACGGCGTCGACGACCTCGCCGCCGCCGTCGCCGAGTTCGGCCCGGCGCCGCACCGGCGGCTCGGGATCCTCGTCGACCACCTCGTCGCCGGCAGCAAGGAGACGCGGCAGGCGCAGTCGGTCGCGGGACCGAACGTGCTGGTCACCGGCCACCCGTACGTCGACGTGTGGGAGGCGGTGAAGCCGACGTGCGTCGGCATCCGCGCCTGGCCGCAGATCCCACGAGGGACGGACTGGAAGACCGGGGTGTGCGCGGCGCTCCGCTGGGGCGAGCCCGCGGATGGCGCCCGGCGGGTCCTCGGGGCCGTCCGGTCCTACCGGGACCTGGAGACGCCGCTGATCGGCGCCGTCGAGCAGCTGATCGACTTCGTGACGCAGGAGGGCTGAGGCGGACCCGCCGCGGGACCTGACCAGGAACGGAACGGCAACGATCTTCACGAACCCGGCACGCCGGAGGTCGATCGGTGGCACCATCGGGGTCATGGTTCCCGTGATCTGGCTCATCGCCGGGATCGTGGTGATCGTCGGTGAGGTCCTGTCCGGCGAGTTCGTGCTGCTGATGCTGGGCGGCGGGGCGCTCGTCGCCGCGGGCGGGTCCGCACTGTTCGGGCTGGGCTGGATCCTCAGCACCGTCCTGTTCGCCGTGGCGTCGACGCTGCTGATCGCGGGGGTCCGGCCGGTGCTGCGCCGCCGGCTGGAGCGCGGGATCACGCCGTACCTGGGGCATACGGAGCGGATCGTGGGCGGCCCGGCGACCGTCGTCGAACGGGTCGACGGGCAGGGCGGCCGCGTGAAGATCGCCGGCAGCCTGTGGTCGGCCAAGGCCTACGACAACACACAGGTCATGGAGCCCGGCGACGAAGTGATGGTCATCGAGATCTCCGGCGCCACGGCGCTGGTGCTCGCGGAGTAGAGGTCCCGGCGGCCGCGGGGGGAACTGCGGCCCGCGGCGACGACAGGGGAGGAAACATGGACATTTCGGTACTGGTCACCGTCGTGGTGATCGTGCTGCTGGTCCTGGTGGTGATGGCGCGGGCGATCCAGATCGTCCCGCAGGCCACCGCCGCCGTGGTCGAGCGGCTCGGGCGGTACAAGACGACGCAGACGCCCGGGCTGGCGTTCCTGGTCCCGTTCGTGGACCGGATCCGGGAGCGGATCGACCTGCGCGAGCAGGTCGTGTCCTTCCCGCCGCAGCCCGTGATCACCAAGGACAACCTGACCGTCCGGATCGACACGGTCGTCTACTTCCGGGTCACGGACCCGAAGGCCGCGGTCTACGAGATCTCGGACTACATCACCGGCGTCGAGCAGATCACCACGACGACCCTGCGCAACGTGGTCGGCGGCATGACCCTGGAGGAGACGCTGACCTCCCGGGACCAGATCAACACCACCCTGCGCGGCGAGCTCGACGAGGCCACCGGGCGCTGGGGCATCAAGGTCGAGCGGGTGGAGATCAAGGCGATCGACCCGCCGCCGTCGATCCAGGAGTCCATGGAACGGCAGATGAAGGCGGACCGCGAGAAGCGGGCCACCATCCTCACCGCCGAGGGCCAGCGGGAGTCCGCGATCCGCAGCGCGGAGGGCAACAAGCAGGCGCAGATCCTCACCGCGGAGGGCGCGAAGCAGGCGGCGATCCTCAACGCCGAGGCGGAGCGGCAGAGCCGGATCCTGCGGGCGCAGGGTGAGCGCGCCGCGCAGTACCTCTACGCGCAGGGCGAGGCGAAGGCGATCGAGAAGCGCTTCGCGGCGATCAAGGCCGGCCGCCCGACACCCGAGCTGCTGGCCTACCAGTACCTGCAGACCCTGCCCGAGATGGCGAAGGGCGAGGCCAACAAGGTCTGGATGGTGCCGTCGGACTTCGGCAAGGCCCTCGAGGGCTTCACGAAGATGCTCGGCGCGCCGGGCGAGGACGGCGTCTTCAGGTACACCCCCTCGCCGGACGACGGCCAGCGCGTCCGGCCCGAGGACGACGAGGAGTCGGTGAAGGGCTGGTTCGACACCTCGGGGGACCCGGAGATCGCGGCCCAGGTCGCGGCGGCCACGGCCGCGGCCCGGCAGGAGGTCCCGGCGCTGGGCGAGGTCGCCCCGAAGGCGGTCGGCGCCGCGCCGGGAGGGGGCCCGCAGGGCCTGCCCGCGGGCGTCCCCGTCCCGGGCACGGACGACCTGACGCCGCCGAACGGGGTCGCGCGCACCGACGGGACCTGACGCCCGCACCATGGCTCCACAACGCGGCTGGCGTCAGGTGAGGGAGAAGCCGTAGGGGAGCTCCAGGCGGTGGGCCGCGAGGAGGTCGCGGTCCGCCAGGAGCTCCCTGGTCGGTCCGTCCGCGACCACGATCCCGTCGTCCAGGACGACGCTGCGCGGGCAGAGCTGCAGCGCGTACGGCAGGTCGTGGGTGACCATCAGCATCGTGCGGCCCAGCCCCAGCAGGACCTCGGCGAGCTCGCGGCGGGCCACCGGGTCCAGGTTCGACGACGGCTCGTCGAGCACGAGGATCTCCGGGTCGCAGGCGAGCACCGTGGCCAGCGCGACCCTCCGCCGCTGGCCGCCGGAGAGGTGCAGCGGCGAGCGGTCCGCGTGTTCCGCCATCCCGACGGCCTCGAGCGCCCGGTCCACCCGCCCGCCCAGCTCCTCGACGGGCACGCCGAAGTTCGCCGGGCCGAAGGCCACGTCCTCGCGGACGGTCGGCATGAACAGCTGGTCGTCGGGGTCCTGGAACACGATCCCGACCCGGCGGCGGATCTCCCTGAGGTGTGCCCGCTCCACCGGCAGGCCGCCGACCCGGACCGCGCCTTCGCCGGCGTCGAGGATGCCGTTCAGGTGCAGCACCAGCGTCGTCTTGCCCGCGCCGTTCGGGCCGAGCAGCGCGACCCGCTCGCCCCGTTCGATCCGCAGGTCCACCCCGAACAGCGCCTGGTGCCCGTCGGGGTAGGCGAAGGCCAGATCCCTGACCTCCAGCGACGGGGCGGTGACCGCGTCCGGGCCGGTGCCCGCCCGTGTCGAAGGCGCGCTCACACGATCACCCATCCCGAGAAGGCCAGCAGCGCCGCGGCGCCCACCGGCGCCAGCCCCACCGTCCAGTCCCGCCGCGTCGCGAGCCCGGCCGTCGACAGCACCGGCATCGCGCCCGACCAGCCCCGGGACAGCATCGCCAGGTGCACCCGCTCCCCGCGCTCGTAGGACCGGACGAACAACGCCCCGACGCCGCGGGCGGTGGCCCCGGCCTGCCAGAGGAAGCGCGGGTCGTGCCCCCGGGAGACGCGGGCGAGCCGCATCCGGCCGGCCTCGGCGACGATCACGTCCACGTAGCGCAGCATCAGCGTCGCGATCGTGGTCACCAGGGCCGGGACGTGCAGCCGCTGCAACCCGACGAGCAGATCCCGCATCGACGTCGTCGCGGCCAGGGTCAGCGACGTCAGGACGCCGAGCGTGCCCTTGATCAGGATGTTCCACGCCCCGAGCAGCCCCGGCTCCGACAGCGACATGCCCAGCCACTCGACCCGCGGGTCCGGACCGGTGAGCGGCAGCAGCACCGCCAGCACGACGAAGGGCAGCTCGATCACGGCGCGGCGCAGGATCCAGCCGGCGGGGATCCGGGCGGCCCACCACACCGCACCGAGCACCACCGGATACCCCGCGAACACGACGAACGCCTCGCGCGGGGTCGCGACCACGCAGACCACGCCCAGGAACGCCGCGACGATCTTGACCTGCGGCGGGAGCCTGTGGACCGGGGAGTCCCGGGCGAGGTGCAGCGGGTGCGCGTGGCCCGCGCCCATCAGCCCCGACCCCTCATCAGCCCCGGCCGTCATCGGTAGGGGCGACCCCGCGCCGGCGCAACACCCAGAACAGGCCGCCCGCCAGCAGGAGCGTGACGATCACGCCGAGGATCCCGGCCAGCCCGGTGGTGCCCGCGCCCCCGCCGACCGTGTAGTCCGCGAGCGGGGACGAGCTCAGGGCGTGGTTCGTGGCGTTCTGCGCGATGCACGTGCCGGCGAGCTGCTCGCCGGCGTCGGTCTCGGTGACCTGGCAGCCCTGCAGCGCGACGGTGTCCAGGCCGTCCGGGTCCGGGCTGGCAAGGTAGGAGAACCCGCCCGCGACGAGCAGGGCGACGGCGAGGAACCCCAGCAGGAAGCCGAGGGTGCGGCCCCGGGTCACGGCGCGGTCCCGGCGGCGCGGCGCAGCAGCGGGGTCTTCGCGCCGCGCAACAGGTGCACGAGGTCCGGGCGGACGGCCGCGACGGCCGTGACGGTCGCCGCGGTGATCACGCCCTCGCCGATGCCGATCAGCGCGTGCAGGCCCACCATCAGCCCGAACACGGTGCCGAGACTCGCCCCGCCGGAGCCGCCGATCGCGTACTCGACGACGAAACCCAGCGCCGCGACGACCGTGTTGAGGAACGCGGCGACGAACGCCGTCGCGGCGAGACCGCCCTTGCCGCGCCGGGCCAGCGGACGCAGCGCCACGGCCACCGCGTAGCCGACGACGACGCCGATCAGCGCCATGTTCGTGATGTTCGTGCCGAGCGCGGTGAGCCCGCCGTCGGCGAACAGCAGCGCCTGCACCACCAGCACGATCGCGATGCAGAGCGTGCCGACCCACGGCCCGACGAGGATCGCGACGAGGGCGCCCCCGAGCAGGTGTCCGCTGGCGCCGGGCAGGATCGGGAAGTTGATCATCTGCACGGCGAAGACGAACGCCGTGACGAGGCCCGCCATCGGGGCCGTGCGGTCGTCGAGGTCCGCACGGGCGCGCAGCGCGGCCAGCACCAGCCAGACGAGCGCGACCGCGCCGAACAGCAGGGACGTGGGGGCGTTCACGAGGCCGTCGCTCATGTGCATGGCGACGACCACCTCGTGCGGCGATCCGGACAACCCGTCCTCCAGGCGGCCGATGGGGACCGACCGGGGGACCGGCGGCAGTCCAGGCTAAACACCCGATCGGGGCTGTCGCAAACCCTGTGCGAGAGCCACCCGAATGCACCTGCCCGGAGGGACGGGCGGGAGGAGGACGTCAGGTGGTGACGCTCTCCCGCCGGGCGTCCCGCTTCGCCGCGAGGCCCGACATCGCGAACAGCAGGGAACGGCGCATCCGGCCGAACGGCGCGAGCGCGCGACCGATCGTCACGTCGAGGCCCCGCACGTCGTACTCGGGGGACTCGCCCAGCTCCTCGGTCAGCGCCCGCTGCGCCGCGTAGATCTCGTCCATCCGCTCGGCGCTGATCGAGCTGCCGCCGATCCGGAAGGCGGCGAGGGCTTCGGGCTGGCCGAGGAACTCGCCGAACTGGAGGAGACGCACGAAGCAGTCGACGTCCATGACGAGCGGGCGGTCCTCGCGCCAGCCCCCGATGGCCATGAAGTCCGCGCGCCGGAACATGACGTTGCCGACCTCGCCGATCGGGTTCGCCCCGTTCCGGACGACCTTCCGGGCGACCTCGGCGGCGTTGTGCACGCCGATCAGCCCGGAGAGGCCGCGGCGCGGCACGATGACCCGGCTCTGCTCGTCGATCATGTGCCGGCGGGAGGCGACGACGGCGAGGCCCGGGTCGTCCAGCAGCGGCTGGGTCTGCAGCTCGAGGCAGCGGGGGTGGAGGACGTCGTCCGCGCAAAGCACCTTGATCAGGGGCGCGCGCGTGTGGTCGACGCAGACCCGCCAGTTGCGGGGCTGGGGGAGCGTCTCGGCGTTGCGCTCGATGCGGATGCGCGGGTCCGAGAAGGAACGCATGATCTCGGGGCTGCGGTCGCTGCAGTTGTTGTCCAGCAGGACGAGCTCGAAGTCCCCGTAGGTCTGGTCGAGCACCGAGCGGATCGTCTCCGCGAGGTACGCCTCGCCGTTGTAGACCGGGATGCAGACGGAGACTGTCGGTTGGAAACTGCCGGGCAACATCGGCGCAGGGCCCCCTGGGTTCCGGGGCGGCCCGGCCCCGCTCGGCCGTCCGCGCCCGGGATGTCGGTCACGGGCCGTGCACCCGTGTTGCGGTACCGCAGGACGGTACCGTCAGCGGGGAGCCGCTCCGCCGGACCCCCGACCGGGAAGATCACGGCGCCGGTGCCGGGTCCGGCCGACGATCACGACGCCCGGGGCCGGTCCCTCGTGAAGGCTGTCCGACGTGCCGGAACGGCCCGATGATCGAGCCCGGTCGAACGCCGGACGTGCGGTTTCCGTAGAGTTCGCCCGGTGCCCGCGACAGTGGTGTCGGTTCTCGCACCGCCAGACGGTTGGACCATCGGCGTGTGCCCGGAAGGACGAGCGGTACGTCACGTAACGCAACGCCTGCCCGAGGAGATAGTCCGAGCGATGAGCACGTTTCCGGGTAGAAGTCTGGGCAGAGCAGGGATCGGACGCCACGGCGTCACCGCGACCGCACGACCGGTGCGATGAGGGGGAGATCGGCGATGCAACGCAGCGGAAGCCCGACGGTGTCCGTGGTGGTGCCGACCCGTAACGAGGCACGCAATCTCGAGGTGGTGCTGCCGGCGATCGCCGCCGTGCGGCCCGCCGTGCACGAGGTGATCGTGGTCGACGGGAACTCGATCGACGGGACCGTCGAGACGGCCCGACGGGTCCTGCCCTGGGCCAAGATCATCGCGCAGACACGCAAGGGCAAGGGCAACGCCATGGCCTGCGGGTTCGCCGCGGCCACCGGCGATGTGATCGTCATGTTCGACGCGGACGGCTCCGCGGACCCGAACGAGATCCCCGCGTTCGTCGCGGCCCTCGTCGCGGGCGCGGACTTCGCGAAGGGCAGCCGGTTCGTCCGGGGCGGGGGCAGCGACGACATCACGCTCCTGCGCAAGACCGGCAACTTCGGGCTCAACGGCGTGGCCAACGCGCTGTTCAAGACCCGGTACACGGACCTGTGCTACGGCTACAACGCCTTCTGGGCCGACCTTCTGCCCGTGCTGGAACTGCCGGCGGTGGACGCTCCCGCACCCACGGACGGGTCGATGCTCTGGGGCGACGGCTTCGAGATCGAGACCGTGCTGAACTGCCGCGTCGCGGCCGCCGGCCTCAAGATCACCGAGGTGCCCTCGCTCGAGCGCGAGCGGATGTTCGGCGAGACCAACCTGCGGACCTTCGCGGACGGCACCCGGGTGCTGCGCACGCTCGCCGCGGAGCGCCGGCGTGCGGTCCTGAAGAAGTCGAACGGTGCCACCGGCCCCTCGTTCCACGACGACCTGGAGGTCGACCTCGGCCCGGCGACGCCGGCCAACGGCTTCCCCGCGGTGAACGGTGGCTACTCGTCGACGGGCCTCCCGATGCACCCGTCGGAGCCGGCCGGCCCGGCGATGACGGTGCGTCCGCCCGTCCGCCCGTCGCCGACCCCGCGGAACGGGAACCGCCCGGCAGACCCGGCCAACCGCCCGTCGCCGCAGCGCGACGAGGCGGAGCGTCAGGAGCTCGAGATGCGTTACGCATTGGAGGAGGAGGCGTCCTGACGGGACGTCACACCTGTGTGGACCTCGGCGCCCGTCCGCGACGGGCGCCGGGTCATGCGTGGGCCGGCAGCCGGACGGGGTCGGAAGCCGTCCCGGCGAACGTGAGAAGCCCGGTGACGAACCGGCGAGGAACGGAGTGACGCGGTGAGCATGCCCTCCGCGGCCGAACTGACCCGAGCCCGCACGGCACGCCGCGCGGTCGCGCTGCTGCTGGCCGTGGCCGGTCTGGTGGCCTGTGGGCTGAACCTGCTGAACGTCTCGGGCGGGATCGCCGGCGACGTCCGGCTGTTCGTGACGATCGCCTTCCTGCTGCTGGGCCCCGGCTGGGCCGCGGCGGGTTTCCTGCGACGCGCACCCGCCGCCCACGTCTGGCTGCTGACCATCGGTGTCGGCGTCGCCACCACGCTGCTCGCCGCGCAGGTCATGGTGAGCACCGTCTGGTGGCATCCCAACTGGATGCTGTTCATCCTGACCGCTGTCAGCGTGCCGTTCCTGCTGCGGCACGCCGTGGTGGCGCAGTGACGGCACGGGACGTGGCCGGGGTCGAACCGCCGGCCCAGCGCGCCGGCCATCCGCGGCCGACCCCGCGGCCCCGGACCGGCCCGGTACCGGGCGCGGACGAACCGACGGTGGTCCTGCCGCCGCACGACGCGGACCGGCCGACGGTCGAGCTTCCCCCGGCGGTGGGCGGGAGCGAGGCCTCGGATGAGGTCCCCGGCGGCGGCGTGGCGGGCAGCGAGAGCCCGACCGTCGTCCTGGGCGTGGTCGCCCCGGCCATCACGCCCGACGAACCGGGGACGACCCCCGGCCGGAAGAAGAGCGGCGCCGGGGAAGGCCTCGCGCTGTCCATCAGCTCGGCCCTCGGTTCGCTGGCCGGCTTCCTCAGCTGGCTGCTCGCCGCGCGGATCATGCCGCAGGAGGAGGTCGGGCGGGCCTCGGCCGTCGTCTCGGCGTTCATCCTCATCGGCGGCTGCGCCCAGCTGAACATCAACGTCGGTCTGCTCCGCTGGCTCCCCGGATCCGGCCGCAAGGCGCCCCGGCTCGTGTGGGGCAGCCTCTTCCTGATCATGCCGCTGTCCGCCCTCGTCGGGCTGGTCTACGTGCTGATCGTGCCGGACCTCGGGGCGACGGCGTCCGGGCTGCTCTCACCCGACGACGGCTCGATCGGCGTCGGCGTCCTGCTGTTCGTGCTGGCCTGCGCCGGCTGGGCCGTGTTCGTCGTCCACGACTTCATCCTGGTCGCGATGCACCGGCCCTGGTGGACGGTGTGGCGCAACGGGCTGTTCGCGGTGGCCCGCATCGGGCTGCTGGTCGCGCTGGGGGCAGGACTCGGCGCCCAGGGCCTCGTGGTGTCCTGGGTCCTCCCGATCGTCGTGTGGACGGTCGGCGGGACGCTGGTCATCGCCTTGCTGGTGCGCCGCTTCGCCCGCCGGGCCGAGGGTTCGGTGCTGCCGAGCCGCCGGGAGGCCGTCTCCTTCCTCGGCCCGACGGCCGTCGCCCAGATCGGCAGCGCCCTGCTCTACAACCAGGTCACGCTGCTGGTGACCCTACGGTTCGGCCCGGGGCCGGGCGCCGCGTTCTTCATCGTCTGGCAGGCGGTGTCCGTCGTCGACATCGCGGCCACCTTCTACATGGACTCGCTCGCCGTCCAGACGGCGCGGGAGCCCCTGCGCGCGGCCGCGCTGGCCCGGGCGGCCCAGCGCCGGATGATGGTGCTCTTCCTGCCGGTGCTCGCGATCGCGATCATGCTGGCCCAGCCGGTGCTGCTGGTCTTCGGGCCGGGCTACGCCGAGGCCAGCCGGATCCTGCAGATCCTGATGATCGGGCTGGTGTTCCGGCTCGTCGTGGTGCACGAGCTCGGGGTGCGGCAGGCAGCCGGCGCGGCGCTGGCCTTCAGCCGGCTGCAGCTCGTCAACACGCTGCTGGTGCTGGCGGTCGTCGCGGTGCTGCCCACGCCCCCGGTCGGCTCGACCACGGACTCCGCCCTGCTCCCCATCGCGCTCGGCTACCTCGCCGTCCAGGTGCTCAGCGCGGCGGCCGTCCTCGTACCCCCGGCGCTGCGGCGCCGGCTCCGACCGGAGGTGAAGAGGTGACCTCGACCGACACCCGTCAGCCGGGTGACGGCCGTGACGGGCAGGACGTACCCGGGCGGGAGCGCGATCCGATCGATCCCCCCACGCAGGTGATCCCCGTCGTACCGCCGACCGGACACCCCGACGGCCACGACGACGGCGAGACGCAGTACTACTCGGTCCCGGACGCCCGGCACGGCGAGTCCGCCACCACCGCGGTGCGCGGCGTCGACCCGCCCACCCAGATGCTCCACGCCGAGGGCCGGCCACCGGTCCCCGCGCAGGCCTCGGGCCCGCGCGGGCCGTCGTCGCCCCGACCGGCGGACACCGAGCCGGTGTCGCGGCTGTGGATCTGGCTCTCGCCCGCGCTCGCGCTGCTGGCTGTTGCGCTGCTGCCGGTCGCCGCGGCCACGACGAACCTCGACGAGCTCGGCGGCTGGGGCCTCGCCCAGGTCCTGGGCATCGCCGGCTGGCTCGCGCTGGCCTGCGCCGTCGGCGCCTGCGTCGCCGAGCTCTGGTCCCCGCGGCCGCGCGTGCCGATGCTCGGCACCGCGACCGGCATCCTGATCCTCTGCAGCACCGGCATGCCGTCGGTGGTCATGCCGGAGGCTCGGTTCACCACGGCGTGGCTGATCTCCGGGTTCGTCGACGCGATCTCGAACGGCAACGGCGTCCCGCCGCAGGGTGTCGACGCGCGGTTCTACTGGCCCGCGTTCTTCGCCCAGTGGGCGTTCTTCCGCGACGCAGCCGGGGTCACCCAGCTCGACGTCGTGCTGCGCTGGTTCCCGCCCGCCGTCGTCGCGGTCTGGGCGATCGGCGTCTACGCGCTGGCCAAGTCGATGCTCGGCGGGCACCGCGCGCCGTGGGTCGCGGCGTGGCTGTTCGTCGGCCTGAACTGGATCGAGCAGGACTACTTCTCGCCGCAGGCGACCGGCATCGTGCTGCTGCTGACGGTGCTGACGTTCGCGCTCGGCCCGCTGGCGACCCGCCGGACGGACCCGCTCGGCGCCTCCCACTGGCCGAGCGGGACGGCCACGAAGCTCCCGCTCTGGCGACGCTGGACGGTCGCGGCGATGACCCCGCCGAACCGGCCGACGCTGCCTCCGCGGCAGCTGCTGCTGATCTACTTCTGCGCGTCGCTGTGCCTGCTGGCCATCGCGCCGGCCCACCAGCTCACCCCGTTCGCGATCATCGGCCAGCTCGCGGTGCTCGCGGTCGTGGGCCGGTTCCGCGGCCGTGGCCTCGTGCTCGTCGCGATCCTGGCCGTCGCGGTCTACGTGCTGATCGCGGGCCGGGACTTCTGGTTGACGCAGCTCAGCCTGATCACCGGGAGCGGTGAGGACGACGGGGCGCTGCAGTCCGGCGTCGCGGACCGGCTCGCGGGGGACACCGGGCAGATCGCGGTCAAGCTGATGCGGATCCTGGTGCCGGGCCTGACCTGGCTGCTCGCGATCGTCGGGGCGTGGGTCTACTGGAAGCGCCGCCGGGACCTCGTGCCGATCGCCCTGGCCGCGGTGCCGATGGCCTTTGCCGCGGTACAGAGCTACGGCGGCGAGCTGTTCCTGCGCATCGTGCTGTACGGCCTGCCGATCCTCACGATCCTCGGCGCGGACGCCCTCCGCAGCTTCGCCCGCAAGAACCGCGGTCGGGAGAAGATCCTGGCGGTCGGCATGCTGCTGACGTTCTGCTCCGTCATCGTCATCCGGGGCGGCAACGACGCCTACATGAACGTCACCGCCGAGGACATCGCGATCACCCGCGACGTCTACGCGACCACCCCGCCGGGCAGCAAGATCATGCCGATCTCCAGCGTGGGACCGTATGGGCTGACCGGGATCGGGAAGTACGACCGCGGCGGCAACATCGACGGGAAGAACTGTCCCGCGCTCGCGGCCGATCCGATCCCCTGCATCAACCTGGAGTACCCGGACGTCATCCTGGCGTACAAGTCGATGGAGCTGGAGGGCGTCGTGCTCAACGGCAAGCAGCCCGGCTGGACCCTCGACGTCATCCGGCAGGCCGTCGCGTCGGGCAAGTACACCCTGACCTACCAGAACGGGTTCGACGCCGTGCTGCGCAAGAACGCGGCGGGTCCCCAGTGATCGAGGAGGCCCAGTGATGGAGGAGGCACGGTGACCGGGGCGGCGTGGACCTGGACGGCGTTCTTCGCGCTGCTCCTGCTCATGGGCGCCCGGGCCTGGGTCGTCGAGACCTCGACCGGGCGTGCCGAGGGCCGGGGGACCGGCCGTCAGAAGGCGCTGACGGCCTCGGTCGCCGGGACGCTGGCCGTGCTGATCGTGCTGGCCGTGTTCAACGGCGGCGCGACGCTGGTCAGCATGCTGCTCAACGGGGGTCAGGTGCCGGCGGACACGACCGCGGTCACGGACGCCGGCGGCGCCGTCCCGGCGGCTCCCGCGGCGCCCGACAATTGATCGCCTGAGCACGGCCGCACCGGCCCCGGAGGAGTCCGGGGCCGGCGCGGCCGTCTCGTCGGGACGTCAGATCTGGATGCCGATCGCGACGTACTTGGTCTCGAGGAACTCGTCGATCCCGACCGAGCCGCCCTCGCGCCCCAGCCCGGACTCCTTGACTCCGCCGAACGGGGCGGCCGGGTTGGAGACCAGCCCGGTGTTGAGTCCGATCATGCCGCTCTCGAGCTTCTCCGCCACCCGCAGCGCCCGGTCCAGGCTCTCCGTGAACACGTAGTTGACCAGGCCGAACTCGGTGGCGTTGGCCGCGGCGAGGGCCTCGGCCTCGGTGTCGAACACGCTGATCGGCGCGACCGGCCCGAAGATCTCCTCGTGATTGAGGCGGGACTCCTTCGGCACGTCCGTCAGCACCGTCGGAGGGTAGAAGTACCCCGGCCCGTCGACGGGCGCGCCGCCGACCTTCACCGTCGCGCCGTGCGCCAGCGCGTCCCCGACGAGGTCGACGACCTTGTCCCGGCCCTTCGCGTCGACGAGCGGCCCGACCTGCACCCCGTCCTCGGTGCCGCGACCGACGACCAGCGAGCCCATCTTCTCGGCGAGGTTCTCCGCGAACGCACCGGAGATCGAGCGGTGCACGTAGAACCGATTGGCCGCGGTGCAGGCCTCGCCCATGTTCCGCATCTTGGCGACCATCGCGCCGGCCACGGCCTTCTCCAGGTCCGCGTCGTCGAACACGATGAAGGATGCGTTCCCCCCCAGCTCCATCGACGTCCGCAGCACCTTCTCCGACGCCTGTCGCAGGAGCGTCTTCCCGACCCCGGTGGAGCCGGTGAACGACAGCTTGCGCGCCCGGCCGTCGCGGATGATCGGCTCCATGACGCCGCCGGCGTCCGTCGCGTTGATGATGTTGAGCACGCCGGCGGGCAGGCCGGCGTCGAGCAGGATCTGGCCCAGGGCGAGCATGGACAGCGGTGTCTGGTGCGCGGGCTTGATGACCACGGTGCAGCCGGCGGCGATGGCCGGGCCGATCTTGCGGGTGCCCATGGCCAGCGGGAAGTTCCAGGGCGTGATGAACACGCACGGCCCGACCGGCTGCTTCATCACCAGGAACCGGCTCTGCCCGTTCGGCGCCGTCGCGTAGCCGCCGTCGATGCGCACGGCCTCCTCGGAGAACCAGCGGAAGAATTCGGCGGCGTAGGTGACCTCGCCCTTCGACTCCGCGAGGGGCTTGCCCATCTCCAGGGTCATGACCAGCGCGAGGTCGTCGACGTTGGCCATCATCGCCTCGTACGCCCGGCGCAGGATCTCCCCACGCTCTCGGGGGGCCATCGCGGCGAACCCGGCCTGCGCCTCGTGCGCCGCGGCCAGCGCGGCCATGCCGTCCTCCGGGCCGGCATCGGCCACCTCGGCGAGGACCTCGCCGGTGGCGGGGTCCTCCACCTCCGTCGTCGCTCCCGACGCTGCCGGCCGCCACTCGCCGCCGATCAGCAGCCCGGTGGGGACGGAGTCGAGGACCTTCCGCTCGAGATCGGACCCTGCTGTGCCTCTCGTGCCAGTCATGGGTCCTGATGGTGCCATCGGACACGGGGATGATGCAGGGTCACGGGCCGTCGGCTAGGAATGCAGGGTGACCGTGACGACGATGACGAGGTTGCCGAGCCTGGTACCCCCACCCGTGGATCTGCCGGAGCGCGTCGCGGCGCTGCGGGCCGACGTCCGCGCCTTCCTCGCCGAGGAACGCGCGGCCGGGGCCTGGCATCCGCGCGCGGACGTCTGGCTCACCGGCTGGGACGAGCGCTTCTCCAAGGAGCTGGCCCGCCGAGGCTGGCTGGGTATGACCATCCCCACCGAGTACGGCGGCCACGGGCGCGGCGCGCTCGACCGGTACGTCGTCACCGAGGAGCTGCTCGCCGCGGGCGCGCCGGTCGCGGCGCACTGGGTGGCGGACCGGCAGATCGGGCCGTCGCTCATGCGCTTCGGCACCGAGGAGCAGCGGCAGAAGTTCCTGCCGGGCATCGCGGCCGGCGAGGTGTACTTCGGCATCGGCATGTCCGAGCCGGACTCGGGCTCGGACCTCGCGTCCGTCCGGTCGAAGGCGGACAAGGTCGACGGCGGCTGGGAGCTCACCGGCCGCAAGGTCTGGACGTCCGGGGCGCACCACGCGCACGCGTTCTTCGCGCTGGTCCGGACCGCGCCGAAGGACGACACGAACCGGCACGCCGGGCTGTCCCAGCTGATCGTCGAGCTGAACTCGCCCGGCGTGGAGATCCGGCCGATCCCGCTGCTCACCGGCGCGCACCACTTCAACGAGGTGGTCTTCGACAAGGTCTTCATCCCGGACTCGATGGTCCTCGGCGAGGTCGGCCAGGGCTGGCACCAGGTCACCTCCGAGCTGGCGTTCGAGCGGTCCGGCCCGGAGCGGTTCCTGTCCACGTACCCGCTGCTCGCGGCGCTCGTCGGGGAGATCGGGCGGACGGAGCTCGACGCCGGGCGGCGCCGGGACCTGGGCGGGCTGGTGTCCCGGCTCTGGACCCTGCGGCGGATGTCGCTGGCGATCGCGGGGGCGCTGGAGTCCGGCGCCGCGCCGGAGCTGGCGGCGGCGGTCGTCAAGGACCTGGGGACGAGGTTCGAGAACGAGGTGATCGACGCGGCGCGGCTGCTGCTGTCGATCCCGCCGGACCCGGGGGCCGACCACGGGTACGCGCGGCTGCTGGCGGACGCGGTGCTGCAGTCCCCGGGCTTCACGCTCCGGGGTGGGACGAACGAGATCCTTCGCGGGATCGTGGCGCGAGGGCTGGGACTGCGATGAGTGAGCTTCAGGACCTGGCGGAGTCCGTCTTCTCGGACGCGTGGGACAACACCGCCACCGGTTTCGACTCCGAGCTGTGGAAGACCTGCGAGCAGACCGGGATCGCCCGGCTGACGCTGCCCGAGGCCGCCGGGGGCAGCGAGGGCTCCCTGACCGACGCGGCCGCCGTCCTCACGGCCGCGGGGACCTACGCGGCGCGCGTCCCGCTCGTCGAGACGGACCTCCTGGCCGGCTGGCTGCTGCACGCCGCCGGGATCGAGGTCCCGTCCGGCCCGCTGACCGCCGTCGTGGCCGCGGACCTGCGGGTGCAGCGGGCGGCGAGCGGCGCGACCGTCTCGGGAACGCTTCCGAAGGTGCCGTGGGCGCGGTCCGCCGCCGGGATCGTCGTGCTGGTGGGGGAGCAGGTGCTGCTGCTCGACCCCGCGTCGGTGGCGATCACCGAGGGCGCGAACCTGGCCGAGGAGCCGCGGGACGACGTCGTGCTGAACGACGTCACGGTGGCCGCCGGTTCGATCGCGGACGCGCCCGCGCAGGTGGCCGTCGAGTTCCCGCTCCGGGCGGCGCTCGGTCGGTCCCTGCTCCTGGCCGGGGCCGCGCGCGCGGCGCTCGCGATGGCCGTCAAGTACGCGGGGGAGCGGGTCCAGTTCGGCCGCCCCATCGGGAAGCTGCAGGCCATCCAGCAGCAGCTCGCCCTGGCCGGCGCGGAGGTGGCGGCTGCGGCCGCGGCGTCCGAGGCGGCGGCGCGGGCGGCGGAGGCGGACGGCTTCGACTCTCCGGCGACCGGGTTCGCGATCGCCGCGGCCAAGGCGCGGTGCAGCGAGGCGGCGGCGGTCGTCGCGCGGATCACGCACCAGGTGCACGGCGCGATCGGCTTCACCCGCGAGCACGACCTGAGGATGGCGACCACCCGGCTCTGGGCGTGGCGGGACGAGGACGGCTCGGACTCGTTCTGGAACGACCGGATCGGCGCGCGGGTGCTCGAGGCGGGCGCGGGCGGCCTCTGGCCGCTCGTGACGGGGACGCCGTAGCCCCCGTTGATCTTCACGAACGGCACTTTCGCTCGCTGAGTATGAGCGAGAGTGCCGTTCGTGCAGCTCAGGAGGTGGGGATCTTCCGGAAGTCCCAGCTGCTGATCTTCTCCGGGGTGAGGCGGAGCCAGGCGTGGCGGCCGTCGATCACGACGTGACCGCCGGTGTACTTGTCCGCGAACGCCTGCTCGACCGCCTCGAGCTCCGGATGCGGCTCGCCGGTGCGCGGCACCTCGCCGACGATCTCCACGCGGCCTCGCAGCTCCACGCCCCGCAGCTCGGTGTAGGCGTCCCCGTCGTCCACCACGGCCGCGATCCGCGGGTCCTTCTCGAGGTCCTTCCAGCGCTGGCTCCGCGACAGCGACGTGAGCCAGAGCGACGTCCCGTCCCAGTGGAACCAGAGCGGGGTGGCGTGCGGCCCGTTCGTGCCGTTCGTCGCGACGCGGCAGACGCGCTCCGCGGCGAGGTAGGCGTCGCGCTCCTCCGTGGTCATCGCGATGGCCCGGCCGCGGCGCTGGGTCTTCGGTGCGGTCATGTCTGCACGCTACCGGCCCGGAAATACCGCGACTCGGGCGTCCCGAGGCCCCGACTCGCGCGTCCCTGGACCCCGACTCGCGGGGCTTGGATCTCGCCCTCCGCGAGTCGTGGTCTGCGGACGCGCGAGTTCGCTCCTACGGGCGGTCCGTGGCGCGGCGGGCGCCTTCGGCGAGGGCGCGGAACTTCTCCCGGACGACCGTGGGGTGCACCTCGGGGGAGAACGTCGCGCGGGAGGAGAAGCCGCAGTCCGCACCCGCGATCACGTTCTCCCGGCCGACCAGGTCCACGTACCGGCGCAGCGTGTCCGCGATCAGGTCCGGGTGCTCGACGTAGTTGCTCGCATGGCCCAGCAGCCCCGGGATGAGGATCTTGCCGTCGGGCAGGGTGAGGTCCTCCCAGACGCGCCACTCGTGCTGGTGGCGGGGGTTCGCGACCTCGAACGAGTACGCCCCGGCGTTGATCTTCAGCATGATCGGTGCGATCTCGCGGAACTCCAGGTCGTGGATCCGCGGGCCGTGGTTGAGGCCGTAGCAGGTGTGCAGCCGGATCTTCTCCTCCGGGATCCCGCGCAGCGCGTGGTTCAGGATCTCGACGTGCTGCTCGGCGTCCCGCCGCCGCTGCTCAGGCGTGGTCGACGGGTTCTCGGAGAGGTACTCGATCAGCCACGGGTCGTCGATCTGGAGGAGGAACCCCGCGTCGACGATCCCCAGGTACTCCTCGCGAAGCGCCTCGGCGACCGCCGTCAGGTACTCGGCGTAGGAGCCGTAGTACTCGTTGCGGCCGAACCCGCTCGGGCTCGTCGAGGGCAGGAACGCCTCGGTCTCGCGGCGGCCCCCGATCCCTTCCTGGCTGAGCGCGGACCGCAGGTTCTCGACGTCGGTGCGGAGCTGCTCGTGCCCGGCGTAGGCGACGGGCCCGGTGCAGACCATCGTCGTCATCGGGCTGACGGTCTCCTTGTACTTGCCGAGGTAGCCGGCGTAGTACTCGGGGAACGCGTCGATCTCCACCTGCCAGGACGGCGGCATCAGCTTCTCCCCGCCGGCCGCGGAGAAGCCGGCGAGCCGGTCCTTCACGTAGGTCAGGAAGCTGACCTTGCTCATCTCGCCGTCGGTCACGACGTCCAGGCCGTCGTCGAGCTGTCCCCGCACGACGTCGGCGACGGCGGTGGTGACCCGCTTGGCGTATCCGTCGGCGTCGTAGGGCCGGCCGTGCTCCTTCTCCCGCATGATCTCGAGGAGGTCGTGCGGCCGGGCCAGGCTGCCGACGTGGGTGGTGAGGATCCGCTCCGTGCTGCGCCGCATGGTCCCGGGACGCTAGGAGCGGCCCGGTCCGGCGGGTAGGTCGCCGTTCCGCCCCGGCGAACGTCCTGTGCAGATCCGTCGGGATGATCGGTCCCATGACCGCAGCGCTCGAGGACTTCCTGGCGGACCGGGCTCGGCCCACGCCGTACCTCGTCCTGGACCTCGACGTCGTCGCGGACCGGTACGCCTGCCTCGCCGCGGCGTTCCCCGAGGCCCGCCTGCTCTACGCCGTGAAGGCCTGCCCGGAGCCCGCCGTGCTGCGGCTCCTCGCCCGCCTCGGCGCCGGCTTCGACGTCGCGGGCCCCGCGGAGATCGCCCTCTGCCTGGATGCGGGCGCCTCCCCGGCCACGCTCTGCCACGGCAACCCGGTCCGCGCCCCGGGCGACGTCGCGGCGGCCCACGAGGCCGGCGTGCGGCGGTTCGTCACGGACTCCGCCGAGGACCTGGCGGACCACCTTTCCGGGACGTCCGTGCTGGTCCGGATCCTGGTCGACGACCGGGGCTCGGCCACGCCGTTCTTCGGCAAGTTCGGCGCCGCGCCGGCTGAGGCCGGCCGGCTGCTCCGCGCCGCGGCCGCCCGTGGCCTCGACCCGGGCGTCACGTTCCACGCCGGGTCCCAGCAGTCCCGCCCGGAGGCTTACCGGGAGGCGGTGCGGGTCGCCCTGCGCGCGGCGGGCGGGGCGGGGCTCGCCCATCCGGACCTGGACGTCGGCGGCGGGATCCCCGTGCCCTACCGCGAGCCGGTCCCGGCGCCGGAGGAGTTCGCGGACGCCGTCCGGGCCGGGATCGCCGACGCCCGGGCCGCCGGCGACGTCGACGGCGCGGACCTGCTGCTCGAGCCCGGACGCGCGCTCGTCGCCGAGGCGGGTGTCCTCCGGACGACCGCGCTGCGGGTCTCCCGCCGCCCGGGGGTCGACCACCGGCGGTGGGTCTACCTCGACGCGGGCCGCTACCAGGGCCTCGCCGAGACCGAGGGCGAGTACATCGCGTACCCGCTGCGGGTCCCCGGCCGCGGGGGCGCAGCCGGCCCGGTCGTCCTCGCCGGCCCCAGCTGTGACGGCGACGACGTGCTCTACCGCCGCACCCCGTACGCCCTGCCCGACGACCTGCGCGCCGGGGACCACGTCGACCTGCTGCACGCGGGCGCCTACACCGCGAGCTACGCCTCCGTCGGTTTCAACGGCTTCCCGCCCCTGCCCGTCCATGTGGTGGGCACGCCGTAGCGTCCCCGCCGTGGCTTTCCAGACCCCGCGTCCCGCCGGCCGGCACGTCCTCGCCGAGCTGGGCGGGATCCCCGCTCACGTGCTCGACGACGCCGACGCGCTCGGCGCGACCCTGCGGACGGTCCTCACCGCCGCCGGTGCCCGGGTGCTGCAGGTCGTGGCCGAGCGGTTCGCACCGCAGGGCGTCACCGTCGTCGCGCTGCTGGCCGAGTCGCACGCGTCCCTGCACACCTGGCCGGAGCTCGGCACCGCGCACGTCGACGTGTTCACCTGCGGGGACTCGGCCGACCCGGTCGAGGCGGCGCGGGCGCTGGCCGCCGCGCTGAAGGCCGGGACGACCTCACTCGAGGTCGTCGAGCGCGGGGGTCCGCCCCGGTCCGTGGCCGAGCCGCTGTCGCCCGGCCTCACCCGGCGCTGGGAGCTCGGCCGGGTCCACGCCGACGCGCGGACCGCCTACCAGCACGTCCTCGTCGCGGACACGACGCACGGCGTCACCCTCTTCTGCGACGACGAGCGGCAGAGCGCCGAGAGCACGCAGCTGACCTACCACGAGGCCCTCTACCTGCCCGCCGCCCTGCTGGCCGCCCGCCGCGAGCGCGTGCTGGTCATCGGGTCGAGCGAAGGCGTCGTGTCCGAGATGGCGGTGGCGGTGGGCGCGACGCACGTGGACCACGTGGACATCGACGCCGAGTGCGTCCGGATCTGCGCCGAGCATCTGCCCTACGGCTACACCCCGGCCTCCCTCGCGACCGCCGAGCGCGGCGACGGCCCCGTCCGGCTGCACTACGCGGACGGCCACGCGTTCGTGCACGGGACGGACGAGCGCTGGGACGTGATCGTCGTCGACCTCCCGGACGAGCGCCCCGACGAGCCGGCCGCCCAGATCAACCGGCTCTACGCCGCGGACTTCCTCGCCGCCTGCGCCGCCCGGCTCTCGCGTGGCGGCGTCGTGGTGTGCCAGGCCGGCAGCCCGGCGCTCTGGCGGGACGCGACGCTGCGCGCCGCCTGGGCGCGGTTCCACGACGTCTTCGGCGCGGGGCGGGTCGCGTACTACGGCAGCGACGAGCACGAGTGGGCGTTCCTCGTCGGTGCCCACCGACCGCTCGACGACGCGGCGGCTACGGCTGCCGATGCGCTAGGGGGGTTGCGGACGCGCCCGGCGACCATCGACGGCCCGGCGCTGCGGGCCCGGATGACGCCGCCCGTGACACTTCGCCGCGGCGCGGACCCCGGACCAGCATCGTTAGGCCGTACGGGTGATTTTCAACTCGACCGGCGGCCCGTTCCGTCCGATTGATTCGGTTACCGTTCATCGACAGTTCGTCCCGAGGCCACCGACCAGGGGTTGCTAGATTCCGCTCGTGCAGGTGGGGGATCGGGCCCCGGGGGTGCCCACGGCATCGTCGGCGCGACCCGGATGGCTTCGTGGTTGGAGTGCGCCCGCGCACCGCGACGGGATGGCGCTGATCCTCAGCACCGTCCTCACGTCCGCGGTCGGGCTCGTCTACTGGGTGATCGGCGCGCGGTTGTTCCCGCCGGAGACCCTGGGCGTCAACCAGGCCGCGCTGTCCGCGGTGATGCTGCTCGGCGGTGTGGCGCACCTGAACATGACCTACGCGCTGCTGCGGTTCGTCCCGGTCGCGGGCCGGGCCGGGCGCCGCCTGGTGGTGGGCGGGTATCTCGTCGCCGGGGTCCTCGCGTCGCTCGTCGGCGGGGTGTTCGCCCTCGGCGCGCGGATCTGGGCGCCCGAGATGCTCGAGGCCGTCTCGCAGGAGGCGCTGCTCGCCTTCTTCATGATCGCGACGCCGGTCTGGTCGCTGTTCGTGGTCCAGGACTACGTCCTCACCGGCATCCGCAAGGCCAAGGTCGTCCCGCTCGAGAACGCGATCTTCGCGGTGCTGAAGGTCGGGCTGCTGCTCGCCTCGCTGGCCGCGACGGTCCAGGGCGGGATCGCGGTGTCCTGGATGGTCGGCACGGCGCTGATCGTGCTCGGCGTGAACGTCTGGCTGCTGTTCCGGGCGCTGCCCCGCTTCGGCCGCGAGCACGAGGACGCGGCCGTCCCGATCACCCTCGGCGCGATCGGCCGGTTCGTCCGGGCGGACTACGCGGGCTCGGTGTTCCAGCAGGCCGCGATGCTCGGCCTGCCGGTCCTGGTGCTCGCCCGGCTCGGCGCCGAGGCCAGCGCCGCCTACGGGATCGTCTGGCAGATCGGGCAGACGCTGTTCCTGATCTCGTCGAGCATGAACCAGTCCATGGTCGCGCACACCGCGTCGGACCCGGGGGGAGTCGAGAAGGCCCGCCGCGCGATGATCCGCAAGTCGCTCACGCTCGTCGTGCCCGCGGCGGTCGTGCTGGTGGTCGGCGGGGGCCTGATCCTCTCGGTGTTCGGCGAGCACTACTCGACCACCGGGACGGCGGCGCTCGCGCTCACCGCGCTGGCCGCGATCCCGAACGTCGTGAACTCCTCGACGATCAGCGCGGCCCGGGTGCGGCAGCGGATGGGCATCCTGTTCGCCGTCCCGGCGTCCATCGCGATGATCGTGCTCACCACGGCCTGGCTGCTCATGCCGATCCTCGGCATCACGGGCGTGGGGATCGGCTGGCTGCTCGGGCACTCGGTCGTCGCCGTCATCATCCTGATCGCCAAGGCGCCGTGGCTGCCGCCGCTGCTCGGCACCCGCGTGGACGCGATGCGCACCGCGGCCCTCCTGCGCCGCGTCGGAGGCCCGGCGGCGCAGCTGAGCCGGGAGAGCTCGGACCTCCCGTACGACGACGAGCCGTGGGTCGTGCACGGCACCCTCGCCGGCGGTTCGGAGTCCGTCGTGGCCGGCATCGGCCCGCAGGACGGCCCGGACGCCCTGCTCAAGGCGTGCGACACGGACCGCAGCCGGCGCGCCCTGCAGTGGCAGACGGAGGTCCTCGGCGAGCTGCACGACGACCCGCGGATCCGGCACTGGGCCGGGCTGCTCCCGTCGGTGCTCGGGGTCGGCGACATCGGCGGCAGCTACTGTGTGATCGAGACCCGGATGCCCGGCGGGAGTTCGGTCAAAGCCCTGCAGGACCCCGCCCGGGCCCGGGTGCTGGCGGCCAGCGCGATCAGCACCATCAGCGAGTTCCACCGCTGCACCGGCGAGCTGCGCACGGTCGGCGACGTGGAGCTGACGGCCTGGGTGCACGGCCCGATGGCCCACGTCGTCGACGCGGTGCCGCGCGCCTTCCACGCGGAAGCCCGCGCCCTGGCCGACGAGCTGGACGCCCGGCTCCGGGGCAAGGTCGTCGCGGTGGGCTGGGTCCACGGTGACTTCGGTCCGGTGAACATGCTCGCCGCGGACGACGGCCAGCTCTCCGCGATCATCGACTGGTGCGACGCCCAGCGCGAGGGCTTCCAGGTCCTCGACGCCGTCACGTTCATGGAACTCCGCGCGGTGCAGGGGGACGGCCAGGAGCTGGGCCCGCTGCTGCTGCGCTGGCTGGCCGAGACCCCGCCGCACGAGTTCGACCTGATGCGCCGGCTGCAGCGGGCGCTGGGCGGGGACGTCCTGGACCCGCGGATGCTGCTTGTCCTGGCCTGGTTGCAGCACGTCGCGCAGGTCGCCACGAAGAGCACGCAGAGCGTCGCGAACCCGGTGTGGAACCGGCGGAACCTGCGGATCCCGCTGCGCGGCCTGCTGTCCCTGCTGGGCGAGCGCGAAACCCCTGACGGCCATGTTTCACCCGGTCGGTGGGCGCACCCTCTGCCCGACCCGGCTCGTTGAGCTGAACGGCCGAGCTGGTCGGCCCGTTCGTCCCCCCGGAGGGTGCTCGTGAGCCGTTCCGCCCGCGCCATGGTTCGTCGCGTCGCGGCCCGTGTCGGGATCGTCGGGACGACCGCGCTCGCCGCGCTCGTCACCGCCGCCGTGGCACCGGCGAGCGCGACCACGGAGATCACCGGGCCCGATCGCTACGTCGCCCTCGGGGACTCCTACACCGCGGGGCCGCTCATCCCGGTGCAGTCCGGACAGCCCGCCGGCTGCCTCCGCTCCACGGCCAACTACCCGTCGCTGGTGGCGCGGTCGCTGCAGGCCGGAACGTTCGTCGACGTCAGCTGCAGCGGCGCCACGACCACGGACCTCACGGCCCCGCAGAACGTCTCGCTGGGCCCGAACCCGCCGCAGCTCGACGCCCTGACCGGCGCCGAGGACCTGGTGACGCTGGGGATCGGCGGCAACGACATCGGCTTCGCGGCGATCATCGGCGACTGTGCCGCCCGCTCCCCGCTGGCGCCGTTCGGGTCCGCCTGCAAGGACTACTACACCGCGGGCGGCACGGACCAGCTCGCCGCCCGCATCGACGGGGTGAGCGCGAAGATCGCGGACGCCCTCGACGAGATCGCGGACCGCTCCCCGAAGGCGCGCGTCGCGCTCGTCGGCTACCCGGCGATCCTCCCGGACCAGGGCCCCGGCTGCTTCCCGATCGTGCCGTTCAGCGCCGGGGACGTCGCGTACCTGCGGGGCGTGGAGAAGGCCCTCAACGCCATGCTCGAGGGCGAGGCCGGTGACGCCGGCGTCACCTACGTGGACACCTACACGCCCACGATCGGCCACGACATCTGCCAGCTCCCCGGCACGAAGTGGGTCGAGGGCCTGGTGCCGACCGCCCCCGCCGCGCCGGTGCACCCGAATGCGCAGGGCATGAAGGCGATCGCCGCGACCGTGCTTGCGGACCTGACGGGTCGCGCGGCCGCGGCCTGACCCACACGGACCCCGGGGAGGCAGCTCAGACCGGGAGCTCCGCGGCGTCGACCGGTGCCGGGCCCTCCTTCTCGTCGTAGCCGTCGACCACCCGCGCGTCCATCGGGAACCGCACAGGGGAGTCCCCGAACAGCCGGCGCCCGGCCGTCGCGGCGGCGGTGCGGACGGCTACCGCGGTCTCCTCGGCGACCTCGTCCGGGCAGTGCAGCAGCACCTCGTCGTGCTGGAAGAGCACCAGCGCGGCCGGGCTCCCGGCCCGGTGCAACGCGCTGCGCAGCTCCGCGAGGAGGACCAGCGCCCACTCGGCCGCCGTCGCCTGGACGACGAAGTTCCGGGTGAACCGGCCGCGAGCCCGCGCGGCGGCAGGCTGCTCGTCCCCGGGGCGCGCCGCCGGCGAGGTGCGCCCCAGCCAGGAGCGGACCAGCCTGCCCTCCTCCCCGGCCCGCGCGGCGTCCTCGACGAATGCCACCGCGGCGGGGAAGCGGCGCCGCAGCGTCCCGAGGAGCACCCCGGCCCCGCCGGACGTCTGGCCGTAGATCGCGGACAGCAGGGCGAGCTTCGCGCGGGCCCGGTCGCCGTCGAAGAGGTCCCGGGCCAGGCCGGCGTAGAGATCGGTGTCGTGGCCGCCGGCCCGGGCCAGACCGGTATCCCCGGCCATCGCGGCCAGGATCCGCGGTTCGAGCTGGCTGGCGTCCGCGACGACGAGCCGGTGCCCCGGATCGGCGCGCACGGCCGCCCGCACGGCCCGCGGGATCTGCAGCGCTCCGCCGCCGCGGGTGGCCCAGCGGCCGGACACGACCCCGCCGACGACGTACTCGGGCCGGAACCGGCCGTCGCGCACCCAGGTCCGCAGCCACGTCCAGCCGTTCGCGGTGTGGAGCCGGGAGAGCTCCTTGTAGGCGAGCAGCGGCTCGACGGCGGGATGGTCGATGCGCTTGATCAGCCAGGACCGGGTGGACTCCAGCTCGTGCCCGGCCCGGCCGAAGGCGCGCAGCACCTCCGCGGGGGAGTCCGGGTTGACCTCGCGGCCGAACGCCAGGGAGATCTCCTCGTTCAGCTCGACCAGCCGGGCCGGGCGGCCGAACCCGGTGGGGCGGGGGCCGAGCTGGTCGGTGAGCAACCGGTCGTGCACGTCCTCGCGCCAGGGCAGGCCGGCGGCGCGCATCTCCTCCGCGACGATCCCGCCCGCGGACTCCGCGGCGGCCAGCAGCCGGAACCGGGCGTCGCGCGCGGCGAGCCTGCGCTGCTGCTCGGCGTGCACGGCGACGAGCGTGCCCAGCGGATCGGGGTCGATCTCCCGCGGGGCGGGGGCGAAGAGCGCGGGCCGCTCGTCGGCGCCCTCCGGGGCGGGGTCCGGCTCCGGTTCCCGCCCGGCGAGCCGGGCGGCCGCGGCGGCGATCCCGCGCGGCGCCCCGAACCGGCCGTCCGCGGCGACGAGCAACCCCTCGGCGAGCTCGACGTCGTGGCAGCGCGCCACCCGGGCGCCCGCTCCGAGCAGCCGCCGGTAGGTCCTCGTGTTGCGCCAGACCCACCGCGGAGGCGTGGCGCCCTCCTCGACCAGCCGGACCGCGGCGGCGGCGTCGACGAGCCGCTGCGGTTCCCCCAGCGGCGCCCCGCAGGCGTCGAGCCGGCGCAGCACACCGCCCGGGCCCTCGGCGTCGAGCACGAGGGCCACCCGCGCCGCGCTCACGCACACCTCCGGGTGCCCACACACATGCCGGAATGTGTGCGTGGGCCCGCGAACGTGGGCGCGGGCCTCATACGCGGGGCCGGCCCAGGCGACCCAGGCGGTGGACCGGGAGGCCGGCGAGGAGGCCGCGCTGCGGGATGCCGAGGATCTCCTCCGGCCCCGCGCCCACCGCGGCCAGGACGTCGTTGGCGGCGAGCACCCCGGACATCGACGCCCGCTCCATCAGCCCGGACACGTACGGCACCTCGACGAAGTCCCCGGCCACCCGGATCCCCGGCGTGTCCGTCCGCACCGCGGGCCGGGTCCCGGCGCTGCCCGGCGGGAACGCGGGCGCGCCCGCCCCGAACTGCGTGTACTCGTGCACCACCCCGGCCCCGGCGACCTCGGGCCAGAGGGCCTCGAGCTCGGCGCGCATCCGGGCGCTCGCGGTGGCGGCGTCCGGGGCCCGCGACGCGTAGGAGTGCAGTTCGAGCACCGCGCCGCCGGTGCGCGCGGCCCACTCCGCCGAGGGCCGTTCCAGCCGCGAGTACAGCGTCACCGAGTCCAGCGTCGGCTCCCCGCTGACCGCGCTGAACACCGCCCGGTCCGGCCGGACGTCCCGCTCCAGCCACAGCCGGGTGACGGCGAACGGCGGCGCCACCCGCAGGCTCGCGCACTGCTCCGCGAGCCGCGGGTAGACGTCCGGCGAGGCGCCGACCAGCGAACGCAGGCCTCCCGGGTCCAGGGCGAGGACCACGTGCTCGGCTTCGGCCCCGGCCACCCGCCAGCCGCCGTCGACCCGCTCGAGGCCCTCCGCGCGGACACCGGTCCGGATCTGCCCGCCGTGGGCCTCGAGGTGGGCCGCCAGGGGCTCCCAGATGCAGGTCAGGTGGTCCTCCGACGGCGAGTCGAAGCCGATCCCCTCGGGGTTGCCGAGGAAGTAGAAGTGGAACATCGCCACCAGCTCACCGGCGGAGAGCTCCTCCTCGGCGCAGAAGAACGAGCGGGCGAACGCCTGGAAGAGCATCTGCCGGGCCCGCTCCGAGACGCCGAGCCGCTCCAGGAAGTCCGCGGCGCTCACGTCGTCGAACATCTCCCGGGTGCGGTCCGCCTCGTGCGCGAGCAGCGCGAACCCGGCGCCCGCGTCCGCCCCGGCGATCTCGCGCAGGCGGAGGCTGGGGGAGCGGGCGAAGAGCGCGAGCAGGTTGAGCGGGGGCGCCTTGGGCAGGTTCCCGAGGTCCTCCGCGGGCCAGCGCCGGGAGATCACGGGATAACCGTCGACGGGCCGAAGGAACCCGAGCAGCGGATCTGCGCGGCGCAGGATCGCCCGCCAGGTGTAGTAGTGCCGGAAGAACGCGTGGAACCCGTGCTCGACGTTCTGCGTCGTGCCGTCCGGCAGGGTGTGCGGCCACGACCCGAGCCGCCCGCCCAGCGTGTCCGCCGCCTCCAGCAGCGTCACGGCGACCCCGCGCTCGGCCAGCACCACCGCCGCGCTGATCCCGGCCACCCCGCCCCCGACGACGATCGCTCGCGTCCCCGCCGGCACCGATCGGGTCTGCGGCGGTCCGGCCGGGACGAGCACCTGTGGGCGCCGCCGCAGCGGATGGGCGCGCGCGGCGAGGGCATCGGTCACGGGAGCGAGCCTAGGGAAGGGGTACGACAGTAATCGGAAGGCGGGTCCCGGCGGCCGGGTTGCCCGAACCAGGACGACGAACGAGAAGGAGTGCGGACATGGCGGTTGCACCGGGGCGGTACGGGATCTGGGCGGTGGGGGACCAGCTGACCCCCGAGCTGGCGGCACGGATCGAGCAGCTGGGGTACGGGGCGATCTGGATCGGGAGCGCACCGCCGGACCTGCGGCTCGCCGAATCCCTGCTCGACGCGACCGAGCGCGTCGCGGTCGCCACCGGCATCGTCAACATGTGGAGCTCGTCCCCCTCGGAGGTCGCGGCGTCCTACGCGCGGGTCGCCGGGCGCTACCCGGACCGGTTCCTGCTGGGCGTCGGCATCGGGCACCCGGAGGCCACGGGGGAGTACCGCAACCCCTACGCGACGATCGTCTCCTACCTCGACGAGCTCGACGCCGGTGGCGTCCCGGTCGAGGGCCGGGCGCTCGCGGCCCTCGGGCCGAAGGTCCTCGCCCTCGCCCGGGACCGGACGGCCGGGGCACACCCCTACCTGACGACCCCGCAGCACACCCGTGAGGCGCGGGGGATCCTCGGCGCGGGCAAGCTGCTCGCGCCCGAGCAGAAGGTCGTGCTGGACACGGACGTCGAGCGGGCCCGCGCCCTCGGCCGCGAGAAGGTGCGCAACCCGTACCTGAAGCTCTCGAACTACCGCAGGAACCTGCTGCGCATCGGCTTCACCGAGGAGGACCTGGACACCGCGTCCGACGCGCTGGTGGACGCGCTGGTGGTGCACGGGGACGCGGCCACCGTGGTCGCCGGGCTCACCGCGCACCTCGACGCGGGCGCGGACCACGTCTGCGCGCAGATCCTGGTGCGGGAGGAGGCGGAGTACGTCCCCGCCCTGACCGCCCTCGCGGCGTCCCTCGAGCTCCGACGGGTGTGATCCGCTGAAGGTCCGCGCGCGCCGTGGGAGACTCCGGGCGTGCGCGTGCGGGCGTGGGCGGAGGAGCTCCGCACCCGGGTGACCGGGGTGGACCCCGGCCTGACCCGGTTGGAGCTGGCCGGCGTCGCGACCGCCTCGATGGTGCTCGCCGCCGGCGTGATGTCCGTGGTCCGGCTGCTCACCGGGCAGGCCGTCACGGTCGTGCTGTTCGCCGCGGTGCTGGCGATGATCAGCAACCTGGCGGTCAACGAGCCGGACCTCGGACGCCGGCGGGTCACCACCGCGCTCATGCTGCTGCCCGCGGCCGGGTCGATCGCGCTGGGCACGCTGCTGGCCTCGAACCGGATCGTCGGGGACGTCGTGTTCGTCGCCGTCATGATCCTGGCGGTGTGGATCCGCCGCTACGGGCCGCGGGGGTTCGCCCTGGGCATGGCGATGTTCATGCCGTACTTCTTCACCCAGTTCCTGCAGGCCAAGGTGGCCCAGCTGCCGTGGCTGATGCTCGCGGCCGCGGTCGGGATCGGTTCGACTCTGCTGTTGCGGTGCTGGCTGCTCGCGGAGGACCCGGACAAGGTCCTCCAGCGGCTGCTGCGGGCCTTCCGGGCGCACGTGCACGCCGTGACCACCGAGGTGATCGACGTGCTGGAGGCGCCGGCGGACGACCGGAAGGCCATCGACGACGCGCTGCGGGACCTCCACGACCGCCGGGTACGGCTCAACGACACGGCGTTGCTGCTGGTCGACCGTCTGGAGCGGCGCCGGGACGCCCGTGACGGCGACGAGGACACCCGCGACGACCCCGAGACCGAGCGCCTCGACGTCGACGTGCTGGACGTGGAGCTCGCCGCCGAACGCCTGGCCGTCTCGACCCGCCGCCTCGCCGACGACCCCGAACGCGAGGGCCCGCTCGACCCGGAGGTCCGCCGCCGGCTGGTGGCGGGTGTCCGCGCCATCGGCGCCGCGACGGCCACCGGCACTCCCCCCGCGCTCCGCGAGTCCCTGCTCGCCGGGGCGCGGCGCAGCGTCGCCCCGCTCACCGCCGAGAGCAGCGGCGAGCAGCGGGACCGCGCCCAGCGCGTCGCGTTCGCGGTGGCCCGCCTCGCGGACGCCCTGGACGCCGCGCGGGTCGCGGCCGACGTCGAGGTGCAGGCCGGGCACCGTGGGGCACCCGCCGAGGAGCCCGAGGAGGCGACGAAGGACCAGGACGACGACACGGACGACACGGACGACCGGGGCCTCGCGCTCAGCACGCGCCAGGCGATCCAGGTGGGCGTCGCGACCAGCCTGGCCATCGTCTTCGGCGAGCTCGTGTCCCCGGCCCGCTGGTACTGGGCCGTCGTCGCCGCCTTCGTCATGTTCGCCGGTACGGCGAGCCGTGGCGACGTCCTCACCCGCGGCTGGCAGCGCCTGGTCGGCACCGTCGGCGGCGTCGTCGCCGGGATGCTGCTGGCCTTCCTGGTCGGCGGGCATTTCGTCGTCACCCTCGTGCTGCTGTTCGTCTGCGTGTTCCTCGCGCTGTACCTGCTGCGGATCTCGCAGGGACTGATGGCGTTCTGGATCACCGCGGTGCTCGCGCTGCTCTACGGCCTGATCGGCCAGTTCAGCGTCGAGACCCTCGTCCTGCGGGTGGAGGAGACCGCCGTCGGCGGGGCGCTCGGCGCCCTGGCCGGGTTCCTTGTCCTGCCCAAGAAGACGCGTACGGCGTTCGTCGAGGCGTTCGACGACACGGTCGACGCGATCGACGACGTGCTGTGCGCGGCGGCGGACGCGATCACCGGCCGGCCCACCGCGGCCCCACCCGTCGAGCTCGCCCGGGAGATGGACGACCGGCTCGGCACCCTACGGCAACGCGCGAAGCCGCTGGACAGCCCGCTGCCGTGGCGGCGCGGGAGGGGCGGCTACCAGCGCGCGGTCCGGGTGCTGACCGCCGTCGACCACTACGCCCGCGCGCTGGCCCGGCTCTCCGACCGCATCGTCGCACCGGGCTGGGCGGTGACCCTGGACCCCGCGATGGACCGGGTGCGCGCGAACATCGACGGCCTCCGTGAGCTCCTCGACGGCGCCGAGGACCCGGCCGAGGTGAGGTCCGCCGAGCAGCTGGTCGACGCGGCCGAGGCCTGGGCTGCGCGGACGGACGATCCGTCCCTGCGGCCGGCCCTGCTCGCCGCTGTGCGGGCCCTGCGGCGGATCGACCAGATCGTCGTCCGGCTCGACCGGGACCTGCGCGGGACCAGGGGCGAGGACGAGCTCGCGGTCAGTCCCGGGGGTGGGTCTGAGGCGCGGTGATCCCGCAGTGGGAGCAGCGCTCCAGCGGCACCCGCGACGGTGTGTCCGGTGCCGTGTCGCCGGGTGCCGTGTGGCCCGGTGAGGGGGCGCCGCCGAGCGAGGTCCGCACCGCCACCGCCGAGACGATCGCGGCCAGCGCCAGCAGCCCCGCGCCGATCACGGTGGCCGTCCGGAAGCCCGCGCCGAACGTCGCCGGGTCCGTGTAGTCCGCGTTCCCGATCCCCGCGATCCCCGGGATGACGGCGACGGCCAGCAGCCCGGCTGCCCGGGCGACCGCGTTGTTCACCCCGGACGCGGCGCCGGCGAAGCGGTCCGGCGCGGCATCCAGGACGGTCGCGGTGAGCGGCGCGACCGTAAGCGACAGCCCGGTGGCGAACACCAGGACCGCGGGCAGGACGTCGAGCAGCCAGGACGCGTCCGGCCCGATGCGGCGCATCAGCAGCAGTCCGCAGGCGCTGATCAGCGGTCCGACCGTCAGCGGGATCCGCGGGCCGATCCGCTGCGCGAGCGCGCCGGCCCGGGAGGAGAACAGCAGCATCACGAGGGTGATCGGCAGCAACCCGGCGCCGGCGAGCGCGGGCGGGAACCCGGCCACGATCTGCAGCTGCAGCACCAGGAGCAGGAACACGGCCCCGAGCGCCGCGTACACCAGCAGGGTGACGACGTTCGCCGCCGTGAACACGCGGTTCGAGAAGAGTGTGGGCGGGACGAGCGGGTGCGCCGACCGCCGCTCCACCAGCACGAACGCCGCCAGCGCGGCGATCCCGACAGCGAGCAGGGCATAACTGGCCGCGGTGCCGTCGCCCCCGCCGATCTCGGTGAGCGACCACGTCAGCGCGCCCAGGCCCAGCACCGCCAGCACGGTCCCGGAGACGTCCAGGCCGGGCGCGGCCGCCGGGTCCTTGGACTCCGGGACGTGCTTGACCGCCACCACGATCACCAGCACCGCCAGCGGCAGGTTCAGCAGGAACACCGCCCGCCACGTCCACTCGACGAGCCAGCCGCCGAGGAACGGGCCGATCGCGCCGGCGATCCCACCCAGCCCGGACCACGCCCCGACGGCCGCTGCCCGGTCCGGCCCGTGGAAGGAGGCCGAGATGAGCGCCAGGCTGCCCGGCGTCAGCAGCGCACCGCCGACGCCCTGCAGCATCCGCGCCGCGATCAGCAGCTCGATGTTCGGCGCCAGCCCGCAGGCCAGCGACGCGAGGGCGAACCAGACGACCCCGATCAGGAAGACCCGGCGCCGGCCGAAGCGGTCGCCCAGCGAGCCACCGAGCAGGATGAGCGAGGCGAGCGTGAGGGTGTAGCCGTTGACCGTCCACTGCAGGCCGGTGAACCCGGCGTGGAGCTCGGCGCCGATGTGCGCGAGCGCGACGTTGACGACCGTGCCGTCCAGCATCGCCATGCTGGAACCGAGAACCGTCGTCAGCAGGACCCACCGCCCGGCGGGTGTGCCCATCCGGACACCTTCCCGGATGTCCGCCATGCCGCCTCCCGACCCGCGACCGGCCCGGTCGCGTGACTCGCGGGGAGCGTACGTCTCGTAGCCTGCCCCCAGGTGATCACGCCGTCGCGGGACGGTGAGAGGGAGGTCTACGAGCGTGACGAACGTGGTGGTCGGTGTCTCCGCGAGCGGGGTCGGGACGATCGAGCTGGACCGGCCGGACCAGCGCAACGCGCTGAACGTCGCGACCTGCCGGGAGCTCGTCGATGCCGTCGAGGAGCTCCGCAAGGCCGAGGTCCGGGCGATCCTGGTGACCGGGCGGGGGAGCGCCTTCTGCTCGGGCGCGGACTTCGGCGAGGTGTACGGCGAGGGCTTCCGCGACGCCCTCTACGCCGCCCTGGGTGCCGTACACACCGCGCCCGTGCCCGTCGTCGCCGCGGTGAACGGGCCCGCGATCGGCGCCGGGACGCAGCTCGCGATCGCCTGCGACATCCGGGTCGCCGCCCCCGGCGCGGTGTTCGGGCTGCCGACCGCGCGGCTCGGGCTCGCGGTGGACCCGTGGACGATCCGTCGCCTCGAACAGGTCGGCGGCGGCGGGACGGCGCGCGCCCTGCTGCTGGCCTGCGAGCAGATGGGCGCGGAGCTCGCGCACGCCCGCGGGCTGGCGGACCGGATCGGCGAGCGCGCGGACGCCGAGGCGCTCGTCGCGGACCTCGCGACGATGGCGCCGCTGACCCTGGCCTACAACAAGCTCGTGCTGGACCGGGTGGATCTGCCCGAGGACGACGCCGAGCTGGCCGCTGCGTTCGAGGGCTGCTGGGCCAGCGAGGACATCGCGGAGGGGCGGCGGGCGCGGCTGGAGAAGCGTCCGCCGTCGTTCACCGGCCGCTGACACCGCGAACGGAGCAGGCGGCGTCGAACCGTCACTCCCGGTGATCGATTCGACGCGGTATTCCTGAGGGTGACCGCGGCAACCACGCCTTCGGCTGATGGTCGACCGATGGCCACAGACGCCGTCACTCGATCGGCGCGCGGTCGTTGACGTGCGTAGGAGCACCGATCCGGGGTGCACCGACGGCGATCGAGGAGCAGGCAGTGGGCGGGCACGCGCGGCAGAAGCCGGTTCGCCCCGGCGGGGGGCGGCGCCGGGCGGTCGCCCTCGCCGGTCTGGCCGCGGGACTCGCCGTGGTGGCGGGAACGGTCCTCACCGGCGTCGGCACGGCCGCGCCCGGCGGCGACCCGGCCCCCACGACCTCCGCGGACGGCTCCGGCCTGCTGCCCCTGACGAAGGCGCGGGCCGCCGGGTCGGCGCAGGCCGAGCCGCGGGGCTCCACGCCGAGCGGTACCGCCGCGCCCGCGCCCGCCCGCGTCCTCGGGACCCCGTGCACGGCCACCGCACGGGCCTGCGTGGACCGGGACGGACGCCGCGCCTGGCTGCTCGACGCCGGGGAGGTCGTCCGCGGCCCCGTCCTGGTGCAGACCGGGGACGACGAGGATCCGACGCCGCTCGGCACCTTCGGGGTCCAGTGGAAGGCCGAGCAGTACACGAGCCGGGAGTACCTGACCCAGATGCCGTACTCGGTCTTCTTCGCCGACGGCGGCATCGCCTTCCACGAGGGACGCCAGGACACCCCGTCCGCGGGCTGCGTGAAGCTCCTGCACGACGACGCCGTCGCGTGGTTCGACCACCTGGCCGTCGGCGACGAGGTTCAGATCACGTGACGGTCCCCCGAGTTCTGGCGCTCGGCCCTTTCTACGCGGGGTAGAATCGCGACGTGCCGAGTCTGGGTGAGTTGGAACGCGCCGTGATGGAGGTGCTGTGGGCCGCCGATCACGAGTTGACGGCCCGCGACGTCCAGGAGGCGCTCTCCGCGCGTGATCTGGCCACCACCACGGTACTCACCGTCCTCGGCCGGCTGGAGCGCAAGCAGCTGGTGAAGCGGACCCGCGACGGGCGTGCCCACCACTACCGCCCCACCGCCAGCCGCGAGGACCACGTCGCGGAGCTGATGAACGACGCGCTCGACGGCGCGCCGGACCGCGGGGCGGCCCTCGCGCGCTTCCTCGGGTCGATCCCGCAGGAGGAGCGCGCCCGTCTGCGCGACCTGCTGGACTAGCCCGCGGGCCGTACGGCGAGAATGTGCCGATGCCGTTCACCGCGCTCGGCCTGCTGGTGCTCGGCGTCGTTCTCGCCGAGCCGGTCAGCCGCGCGTTCTCCCGGGCGGACTGGCCCCGCCGCGATCCCGTCGGCGCGTTGCTGGTGTGGCAGGCGATCGGGCTGGCCGGCGGGCTGTCGCTGATCGGGTCCGGCGTGGTCTTCGGGCTGTCACCGCTGGGCGCGAACCTGGCCGAGGCGGTTCCGGTGCTGGTCCGGGAATGGTCCGTGGCCCGCTGGCCGGCGGGGCTGGACGTGGTGCACTTCGCGGCGCTCGCCGCGGCGGTGATCGTCGGGGGGCGGCTCCTGTGGGTGCTGACCACGGTGTCGATCCGGACCCTGCGGGCGCGCCGCCGCCACCGTGACCTCCTCGACGTGCTGGCCACACCCTGGCCGGACTCGCCGGGTACCCGCGTGCTGGACCACCCGCTGCCCGTCGCCTACTGCCTGCCCGGGCGCAGCTCGCGGCTCGTCGTGTCGGCCGGGGTGCTGGAGGCGCTGGAGCCCGAGGGCGTCTGGGCCGTTCTCGCGCACGAGCGCGCCCACCTGCGGGAACGGCACGACCTCGTCGTCCTGCCCTTCGTCGCGTGGGGTGCCACGGCGCCGTTCGTGCGGGGGATGGTGTGCGCGCAGCTCGCCGTCGCGGCGCTGATCGAGATGCGGGCGGACGACGTCGCGGCCTGCCGCTCCGAACCGAACCAGCTCGTGGGCGCGCTGCGCACGGTCGGCGGGTCCGCGCCGGCCGCGGCGCTCACCTCGTTCACCGACGCCCTGGACGCGCGGATCGAGCGGATCAGCAGCCATCCCGTGGCGCTGTCCCGACCCCGGCGGGTGCTGGTCCGGCTGGGGGCGATCGCGCTGGTCGCGGTGCCGACTGTGCTGCTGCTCGGCCCGTGAAGCCTGGGTAACGCCGCGCGAACCGCCGGGATGCGGGCGTAGCGTCGTCCCCGTGCCAGTCACACCACCTTCCGACCTCCCCCGCACCCTCGGCGCGCTGCGCGCGTCCGGCCACGAGCTGCGGGGCGTCAAGACCGAGATCCGGGACAACCTCCTGGCCGCCCTGCGCGCGGGCCGCGACCCCTGGCCGGGGATCGTCGGCTTCGAGTCCACCGTGCTCCCGCAGCTCGAACGGGCGCTCCTCGCCGGCCACGACCTGGTGCTCCTCGGCGAGCGCGGCCAGGGCAAGACCCGGCTACTCCGCTCGATCGTCGGCCTGCTCGACGAGTGGACGCCGGTGATCGAGGGCTCGGAGCTGGGGGAGCACCCCTACGAGCCGATCGCGCCGGCCACGATCCGCCGCGCCGCCGAGCTCGGGGACGACCTGCCCGTCATCTGGAAGCACCGCTCGGCGCGGTACACCGAGAAGCTCGCCACCCCGGACACCGCCGTCGCGGACCTGATCGGCGACGTGGACCCGGTGAAGGTCGCCGAGGGGCGTTCCCTGGGCGACCCCGAGACGATCCACTTCGGCCTCGTCCCGCGGGCGCACCGCGGCGTCGTCGCCGTCAACGAGCTGCCGGACCTGGCCGAACGCATCCAGGTCTCGCTGCTCAACGTCATGGAGGAGCGTGACATCCAGGTGCGCGGCTACACGCTGCGGCTGCCCCTGGACATCCTGCTCGTCGCCTCCGCCAACCCGGAGGACTACACGAACCGCGGCCGGATCATCACCCCGCTGAAGGACCGCTTCGGCGCGGAGGTCCGCACGCACTACCCCCTGGAGGTGGCGGACGAGGTCGCCCTCGTCCTCCAGGAGGCCGAGCTCAGCGCCGAGGTCCCGCGGCACCTGATCGAGGTCGTCGCGCGGTTCGCCCGGCACCTGCGCGAGTCCAGCGCCGTCGACCAGGCGTCCGGCGTGTCCGCGCGGTTCGCCGTGGCCGCCGCCGAGACCGTCGCCGCCGCCGCGCTGCGCCGGGCCGCGATCACCGGGGAGGCCAGGGCGTTCGCGCGCCCGGTGGACCTGGAGGCCGTCCCCGCGGTTCTGCGCGGCAAGCTGGAGTTCGAGTCCGGCGAGGAGGGCCGCGAGGAGGAGATCCTCGAGCACCTGCTGCGCCGGGCCGTCGCGGACACCGCGCGGTTCGCGCTCCGCGGCGTCGACCTCTCGGAGCTGGCGGCCGAGGTCGCCACCCGGCCGGTCCGGACCGGCGAGCGGGTTCCGGCGGTCGAGGTCGTCGCGAAGCTGCCGCAGGTCGAGGCGCTGACCGAGGTCGCCAAGCGGCTGGGCGCGGCCGGCACCGAGGACCCGGGCCCGATGGCCTCGGCCGCCGAGCTCGCGCTGGAGTACCTGTTCCTCACCCGCAAGCTGGCCAAGGACTCGGCCGACGACGGAGACACGGTGGAGTATGGCTGATCCCCGGCGCCGCAGGTTCCGGTACGCGTACGGCCCGTACACCGGCGGGCCCGATCCGCTCGCCCCGCCGTTCGACATCCGCGTGGCGATGGACGAGATCGGCCGGGACGTCATGGAAGGCTCCTCGCCGCGGCAGGCGATGCAGGAGCTCATGCGCCGGGGCATGGAGAACCCCCGGAATCGGACACGGGGCCTCGACGACCTGACCCGCGAGGTCTGGCAGCGCCGCCGGGACCTGCAGCGGGACAACCGGCTCGACGGCACGTTGCAGGAGGTCCGCGAGCTCCTGCAACGTGCCCTCTCCTCGGAGCGTGAGGCCCTCGGCAACGAGGACAGCGACGACGCCCGCTTCCGTGAGATGCAGCTCGACGCGCTGCCCAACGACCCGGGCGGCGCCGTGCGCGAGCTGGGCGAGTACGACTGGCGCTCCGCCGACGCCCGCGAGGCCTACGAGGAGATCCGGGACCTGCTCGGCCGCGAGATGCTCGACCAGCGCTTCGAGGGCATGAAGCAGGCGATGCAGAACGCGACGCCCGAGGACGTCGAGCGCATCCGCGCGATGCTCGACGACCTCAACGCGCTGCTCGCGAACCACGCGCAGGGCCAGGACACCACCGAGCAGTTCTCCGAGTTCATGCAGAAGCACGGCGAGTTCTTCCCGGAGAACCCGCAGAACACCGACGAGCTGGCGGATCTCCTCGCCGCCCGCGCGGCGGCCGCCCAGCGGATGCTGAACTCGATGTCCGCCGAGCAGCGCGCCGAGCTGGCGGAGCTGTCCCAGCAGGCGTTCGGGGACCCGCGGCTCGCGCAGTCCCTGGCCCAGCTCGACGCGCAGCTGCAGGGTCTGCGGCCGGGGGAGGACTGGGAGGGCTCCGGCCGGTTCCGAGGGGACAACCCGATGGGCATGGGCGAGGCCACCCGAGCCATGGAACAGCTCGGGCAGCTCGACGCCCTGGCCGAGCAGCTGGCCCAGAGCTACCCGGGCGCGAGGATCGAGGACATCGACCTGGACGCCCTGACGGAGCTCCTCGGCGAGCAGGCCGCCGTCGACGCCCGGACGCTGGCCCAGCTGGAGCGCGAGCTGCAGCGGCAGGGCCTCTTCGAGCGGGCCGCCGACGGGACGTTGCAGCTCTCCCCGAAGGCGCTGCGCCGGCTGGGGCAGTCCGTGCTGTCGGACGTGGTCAACCAGATCTCGTCCCGGCGCGGGGAGCGGGAGACCCGGCGGTCCGGGGCGGCCGGCGAGGCGACCGGCGCGACCCGGCCGTGGGCGTTCGGGGACACCGAGGCCTGGTCCGTGCCGCGGACGCTGCTCAACGCGCAGCTCCGCAAGGCGGGCGGGGACCCGCGGAACCTCGACGTCACGGACGTCGAGGTGGTCGAGACCGAGCAGCGCACCCGCGCGGCGGTGGCCCTGCTCGTCGACACCTCCTGGTCGATGGTGGCGGAGGGACGGTGGGTGCCGATGAAGCGCACCGCGCTGGCCCTGCACCAGCTGATCTCCACGAGGTTCCGCGGGGACGACCTGGCGCTGATCACCTTCGGCCGGCACGCACAGTCCGTCGAGCTGGGGGAGCTGGTCGGGCTGGAGGGGGCGTACGCGCAGGGCACCAACCTGCACCATGCCCTGCTGCTGGCGGGCCGGCACCTGCGCCGCAACCCGGACGCGTTGCCGGTGGTCCTCGTTGTCACGGACGGGGAGCCGACCGCGCACCTCGAGCCGGACGGGGAGGCCTACTTCGACTACCCGCCCAGCCCGTACACCCTGCGGGCGACGGTCGGGGAGCTGGACAAGCTGGCCGGCATGAAGGCGAACTTCACCTTCTTCGTCCTGGGCGAGGACCCGAGGCTCGCGGCGTTCATGGACGACGTCGCGAAACGCTGCGGGGGCAGGATCGTCACCCCGACCCTCGACGGCCTAGGCGCGGAGGTGGTGGCGGACTACCTCAAGACCCGCCGCACCTGACCCGCCACCCGCAAAGCGCGTTGTGGCTCCACAACGCGATATCGGGCGCCTGAAGAACGCGTTGTGGCTCCACAACGCGCTCTTCATCGCTCTCGGAGGCGGGTGCTCGCGGCCTGGATCGTGTCGGCGAGGGCCTTCGCCGGGTCGGTCGGTACGCGGCGCCCGGTCGTGAGCACGAAGACGAACGAGCCCAGCGCCGGCAGCCGGCTGCTCGGCGGGATCGGCACCAGGCCGGCGGGGATCAGCGTCTCCGCGTGCGCGACGACGCCCAGCCCCGCGAGAGCGGCGGCGCGCAGGCCGCTGAGGCTCCCGCTCGTGCAGGCCATCCGCCACGGCCGGCCGTGCTCCTCCAGCGCGGCGATCGCCGCGGCCCGGGAGAGGCTCGGCGGGGGATAGCTGACCAGCGGGACGGCGTCCTCCGGCCCGAGGTGGGCGAGGTCCGGGCCGCCCACCCAGACGAAGCGGTCCCGCCACACCGGGGTCCCGCCCGTCCGGCCGGGGGAGCGCTTGGCGAACAGCAGGTCGATCTCGCCGTGATCGACCATCTGCTCCAGGTTCTCGCTCAGCCCGACCGTCAGCTCCAGGTCCACCTGCGGATGCCGGCGGCGGAACTCGGCGAGGATCGTCGGCAGCCGGGTCAGGACGAGGTCCTCGGAGACTCCGAACCGCAGCCGCCCGCGGACCTGCGCCCCGCCGAAGTGCGCCAGCGCCCGCTCCCCGGTGTCCAGGATCGTGCGCGCGAACTCCAGCATCGCCTCGCCTTCCGTGGTCAGGGCGACGGTGTGGGTGTCCCGCACCAGCAGCGGCCGCCCGGCGACGGCCTCCAGCTTGCGCACGTGCTGGCTCACGGTCGACTGCCGGACGCCCAGCTCGGCCGCGGCCCGGGTGAAGCTCAGCGCCCGCGCGACCGCGACGAACGAGCGCAGCTGTACCGGATCGAGCACGACGCTCATCATAGATCGCGCTGACACTGATCGTGGTGCGCGCGTTTCCGAATCACCGTGGCGCGTCGAGACTGGTGGGGTGCTCGTCCGCCTGAAGAACATCCGAGTCGACCCGTTCCTGCTGATGATCCTGGTGACGGTGGGCGTCGCCGCCCTGATCCCGGCCCGCGGCAGCTGGGCGACCGGCGTCGGCTGGGCCAGCAGCGTCGCGATCGGCCTGTTGTTCTTCCTCTACGGCGTGCGGCTCGCCCCCCGCGAGGCCATCGACGGCCTCAGACACTGGCGGCTGCACGGGACGGTCGTGCTCGCGACCTTCGTGCTGTTCCCGCTGGTCGGGCTCACGGTGCAGTTCCTCCCGGCGTCCGTCCTGCCCCGCGAGCTCGCCCTCGGCGTGCTGTTCCTGTGTTGCCTGCCGTCGACCGTCCAGTCGTCGATCGCGTTCACCTCGGTGGCCCGCGGCAACGTCCCGGCCGCGATCTGCGCGGCGTCGCTCTCCAACCTCGCCGGCATCGTGATCACCCCGGTGCTCACCGCCGTCCTGCTGTCCTCGCACGGCGGGTTCTCCGGCCGGGCGGTGCTCGAGGTCGCGCTACAGCTCCTCGCACCGTTCGTCCTCGGGCAGCTGGTCCGGCGCTGGATCGCGGGCTGGGTGACCGCACACGCGAAGGTCCTCAAGATCGTCGACCGGGGGTCGATCCTGCTGGTCGTCTACGTGGCGTTCAGCGAGGGCATGGTCGCCGGGATCTGGAATAGCCTGTCCCTCGGCGCGCTGGGCGTCCTGCTGGCGGTCGACGTGGCGCTGCTCGGCGTCGTCCTGGCCGTCGCGGCCGTCGTCCCGCGCTGGCTCGGCTTCTCCCGCGAGGACCGGATCACGATCCTGTTCTGCGGGTCGAAGAAGAGCCTGGCCAGCGGGCTGCCGATGGCCGGGGTGCTGTTCGCCGGGACGGGCGTCGGGCTCCTGGTGCTGCCGCTGATGCTCTTCCACCAGATCCAGCTGATGGTGTGCGCCTGGCTAGCGGGCCGGTTCGCCCGGACCGCGCCGGCCGAACCGGTGCCCGCCGCCGCATGAACGACGAGGCATCCAGGACGCCCCCGCCGCGGTGACGTGCGCCCGAACGACCGGAGCACCCCTCCCGAGCATTTAGGGTGGACGTATGCAGACTTGGGCCCCCGTCGACCTCCCCGCGCTGGACGGCAGCGGACCGCCGCTCCGCCTGTACGACACCTCCACCGGCCGGGTCCGCCCCACCGCCCCGGGGGCGACGGCGACGATGTACGTCTGCGGCATCACCCCCTACGACGCCACGCACCTCGGCCACGCCGCCACCTACCTGGCGTTCGACCTGGTCAACCGCCTGTGGCGGGACCTCGGGCACGACGTCGCCTACGTCCAGAACGTCACCGACATCGACGACCCGCTGCTCGAGCGGGCGGCCCGGGACCAGGACGACTGGGTGGTTCTCGGCATGCGGGAGACCGCGTTGTTCCGCGAGGACATGGAGGCGCTGCGCGTCCTGCCGCCGCGGTACTACATCGGTGCCGTGGAGGCGATGGACGAGATCTCCGAGCTCGTCGGCAAGCTCCTCGCGTCCGGCGCCGCCTACCGCGTCGACGATCCGGAGTTCCCGGACGTCTACTTCGACTCGTCGGTGACCGGGCGCTTCGGCTACGAGTCGAACTACGACGAGGCCACCATGCTGAAGCTCTCCGCCGAGCGCGGCGGGGACCCGGAGCGCCCCGGCAAGCGCAGCCCGCTGGACCCGCTGCTCTGGCGGATGGTCCGCGAGGGCGAGCCGAGCTGGGCGTCGGACCTCGGCGACGGCCGCCCGGGCTGGCACGTCGAGTGCGCCGCGATCGCGCTCAACCGGCTGGGCAAGCAGATCGACCTCAACGGCGGCGGCTCGGACCTGATCTTCCCGCACCACGAGTGCGGCGCCGCGCACGCCGAGGCCTTCACCGGCGAGCACCCCTTCGCCCGGCACTACACGCACACCGGGATGATCGGCCTCGACGGCGAGAAGATGTCCAAGTCCCGGGGCAACCTGGTGTTCGTCTCCAAGCTGCGCGCCGCCGGGGTGGACCCGAACGCCGTCCGCGCCGCGCTGCTGTCCGGGCACTACCGCACGGACCGCGCCTGGACCGACGACCTGCTCACGACCGCCGAGCAGCGGCTGGCGCGCTGGCGCGAGGCCGTCTCGCTGGAGGCCGGCCCGGACGCGGCGGAGCTGGTCGCGAACCTGCGCACGCACCTCGCGGACGACCTGGACACCCCGCGCGCGCTGGCCGCCGTCGACGCGTGGGTGGACGAGGCGCTCACCCGCCGCGGCACGGACGCCGGCGCCCCGGCGCTCGCCCGGACCGCGATCGACGCCCTCCTGGGCATCGCACTCTGACGGGAGGGCTCTGATGGCCCGCAACGTGCTCGGTGGCGAGCTCGCGACGTGCGGCACGGACCCGATGACCGGGTTCTACCGCACCGGCTGCTGCGACACCGGCGGCGAGGACCAGGGCGTGCACACGGTGTGCGCGCAGGTCACCGCGGAGTTCCTGGAATTCAGCCGCGAGCAGGGCAACGACCTCTCGACGCCGAAGCCGGAGTACGGGTTCGCCGGGCTCAGCCCGGGGGACCGCTGGTGCCTGTGCGCGGACCGCTGGGCCGAGGCGCTGCGCGCGGGGGTCGCGCCCCCGGTGGTGCTGGAGGCGACGCACGCCCGGACGCTGGAGTGGGTGGACCTGAGCGACCTCAGAGCGCACACGAGCCAGGGCTAGGGCCTGTCCTGGTCCGCAGCTCCGGGACAGGGTCGGGGCAGTGCGACGGGCACGACGGCGGCCAGCAGCGCCGCCGGCACCAGGAACCCGGTCAGCGGGTCCGCGTGGTAGATCGGCGGGATCGCGGCCGGCGTCGCCGAGCTCCCCACGAACCGCAGGGCCTGCACGACGGAGACCGCGCCCCCCGCGTTACCCCCGCCCGAGCCCAGGACCAGCGTGTTCACCCCGACCAGGATCAGCTGGCTGGGCACCCCGGCCAGCGTCCAGCACACCACGACCAGCCACACCGCGGGTGCGAGCCCGACGCCGACGAGCAGCACCGCCCCCGTCAGCGCGCCGATCACCACGCACCGCCGCGGGCCGAGCCGGTCCACGCCGCCACCGATCAGCCGGGCGGTGAGGATGCCGGCGACGCCGAGCCCGGTCAGCGCGAGCCCGCGCGGCCCGGCGTCGAGGGCGAACGCGTCCTGCAGGCGCAGCGCGACGAGGAAACCGAGCCCGCCGAGACAGCCGAATCCGATCGCGGCGACCACCCCGGCGCGCACGACGTCGGGCCGCCAGGCGCTGCGCAGGGTGGGCCGCGGGCGCGCCTCGGCCGTGCTCCCCACCGTGGGCACCCCGATCGCCGCCAGCGCCAGGGCCACGACGCCGAGTACCACGAAGGCCAGCCGCCAGTCCACCTCGGCGGCGAGGCCGCCGATCAGCGGTGCGGACGTCTGCCCGGCGGACTGCAGGGACCCGAACCAGCCCAGCGCGCGACCGAGCCGGCTGGGCTCGACGGCCCCGGCCAGCGCCGCGAGCAGCAGGGGAGTGGTGAACGCGTTGGCGACGCCCTGCCCGGCGCGGGCCACCAGGAAGGTCTCCCAGGTGGGCGCGAGCAGGCAGCCCACCGTGGCCGCGGCGTACACGAGATAGCCGACGACGACGGTACGGCTGCGCCCCCAGCGCTCGCCGAGCGTCCCCGACGCGAGCATGACCAGCGCGAACGGCAGCATGTAGGCGGTCAGCGATGCGGAAGCCGCGCCCGGGGAGACCCCGAACGTCGCGCCCAGCTCCGGCAGCATGGCGACGGCGATCCCACCGCCGAAGGGACCCAGGTAGGCGCCCGCGTACAGACCCGCCCGGCGCATCGCGCCAGGGGAATCGCTCATGCGTCCCCGGGACCGCCGGTCCCGCGCCGGCGCAGGTAGCGCTCGAAGTCCGCGGCGATCTCGTCCCCGCTCGCCTCGGGCAGCTCCGTGGCCTGTTCCTCTTCCTCGGCCTGCTCCTCGAGCTGGCGCACGTACTCGCGCACCTCGTCGTCCGCCTCGGCCATCTCGCTGACCGTGCGCTCCCACTCCTCGGCCTGCTCGGGCAGGGCCCCGAGGGGGACCTCGACGTCCAGGGCCTCCTCGACCCGGTGCAGCAGCGCCACCGCCGCCTTCGGCACCCGGGCCTGGGACACGTAGTGCGGCACCTCGGCCCAGTACGACAGCGCGGGCACCCCCGCCTCGACGCAGGCGTTCTGGAAGACCCCGACGATGCCCGTCGGTCCCTGGTAGGTCGACGGCTCGACACCCATCCGGCGGGCGGATTCCTTGTCGTAGGACGTGCCCCGCACCGGCGTCGGCCGGGTGTGCGGGACGTCGGTCAGCATGGCGCCGAGGGTGATGACCTTCGTCACGCCCAGCTGCTCGACGAAGCCCAGCAGCTCCTCGCAGAACGACTTCCAGCGCAGGTTCGGCTCGATCCCGTTCACCAGCACGACGTGCTTGCCGCTGCCCGGCAGCTTGGCCATGGACAGCCGCGTCGTCTGCCACTCGATCCTGCGCGTGACCCCGTCCGCCATCCGGACCAGTGGGCGTGTGACCTGGAAGTCGTAGTAGTTCTCGGGATCGATCGAGGCCAGCGGCTCGGCGTCCCAGCTCAGCTCGAGATGCTCCAGCGCGGTGCTCGCCGCCTCACCGGCGTCGTTCCAGCCCTCGAAGGCCGCGATGAGCACCGGGTCCACGAGGTCAGGAAGCTCGGAGGGCGTGCCCGCCACCCCCGGTCTCGGCTCTCGATCGTTCATCTGTCCACCCTACGGCCACGGGCGGCGCGGCGACGTACGCAGTCCCCGGGCGGCTACCCTGCATTCCGTGTCAGCCGTGAACGCAGCCGCGTCAGATCACGCCTTCGACACCACGCTCCTCGAGACGCTCGAGCAGCGCGTGGTGGTCGCCGACGGTGCCATGGGCACCATGCTCCAGGGGGTCGACCTCTCCCTCGACGACTTCGCGGGGCTCGAGGGGTGCAACGAGATCCTCAACGACACCCGCCCGGACGTCGTGCGGGACATCCACCGCGCCTACTTCGAGGCCGGCGCGGACGCCGTCGAGACCAACACCTTCGGGGCGAACCTGCCCAACCTCGCGGACTACGACATCCCCGAGCGGATCCGTGAGCTGGCCGCGAAGGGCGCCACGCTGGCCCGCGAGGTCGCGGACGACATGGCCACCGCGGAGCGGCCGCGCTACGTGCTGGGCTCGATCGGCCCCGGCACCAAGCTGCCGACGCTCGGCCACGAGACCTTCGTCAAGCTCCGGGACGCCTACGTCGAGACCGGGCGCGGCCTGCTGAGCGGCGGCGCGGACGCGTTCATCATCGAGACCTGCCAGGACCTGCTCCAGGTCAAGGCCGCCGTGCTGGGCGTGCAGCAGGCGATGAGGCTCGAGGGCCGCCGCATCCCGATCATCACCCAGGTCGCGATGGAGACCACCGGCACGATGCTGCTGGGCTCCGAGATCGGCGCCGCGCTCGTCGCGCTGGAACCCCTGGGGATCGACCTGATCGGCCTGAACTGCTCCACCGGCCCCGCCGAGATGAGCGAGCACCTGCGCACGCTGTCGAAGCAGTCGCGCATCCCGCTGTCGGTGATGCCCAACGCCGGCCTGCCGATCCTGGGCCCGAACGGCGCGGAGTACCCGCTCGACCCCGACGGGCTCGCCGAGGCGCTGGCGACGTTCGTCCGGGACTACGGCCTGCGGCTCGTCGGCGGCTGCTGCGGCACCACGCCCGCGCACGTCACCGCCGTGGCCGAGGCGATCCCGCAGATCACCCCCGCGGCGCGGAACCCGCGCCCGGAGCCCGGCCTGTCATCGCTCTACGCCCCGGTCCCGTTCCGCCAGGACACCTCGGTGCTGATGATCGGGGAGCGCACCAACGCGAACGGCTCCAAGGCCTTCCGCGAGGCGATGCTCGACGAGCGCTGGGAGGACTGCGTCGGGATCGCCCGGGAGCAGACCCGCGAGGGCGCGCACATGATCGACCTGTGCATCGACTACGTCGGCCGGGACGGCGCCCGAGACATGACCGAGCTGGCCTCGCGGCTGGCCACGGCGTCGACGCTGCCGGTGATGCTGGACTCCACCGAGCCCGAGGTGCTGCGGGCCGGGCTGGAGCGGCTCGGCGGCCGCTCGATCGTCAACTCGGTGAACTACGAGGACGGCGACGGCGAGGGCTCCCGGTTCCAGCGCACGATGGCGCTGGTCCGCGAGCACGGCGCCGCGGTCGTCGCGCTCTGCATCGACGAGGAGGGCCAGGCCCGCACCCGGGAATGGAAGGTGCGCGTCGCGGACCGCCTCATCCGGGACCTGACGACGAACCACGGCATGCACGTCGAGGACATCGTCGTGGACACCCTGACCTTCCCGATCACCACCGGGCAGGAGGAGGTCCGCCGCGACGCCCTCGAGACGATCGAGGCGATCCGCGAGCTCAAGCGCCGCTACCCGGACGTCCAGACCACGCTCGGCGTCTCCAACGTGTCCTTCGGCCTCAACGCCGCCGCCCGCCAGGTGCTGAACTCGGTGTTCCTGCACGAGTGCGTGAACGCCGGCCTCGACACCGCGATCGTGTCCGCGGCGAAGATCCTGCCGATGTCCAAGATCCCGGACGAGCATCGCTCGGTCGCGCTCGACCTGGTCTACGACCGCCGCCGCCCGGCGACGGCGACGGCCGGGGCCTACGACCCGCTCAACCGGTTCATGGAGCTGTTCGAGGGCATGACCGCCTCGTCGGCCCGCGCGGGGCGGGCCGAGGAGCTCGCCGGGCTGCCGCTGTTCGAGCGGCTCGAGCGGCGGATCGTCGACGGCGAGCGCAACGGCCTCGAGGCGGACCTGGACGAGGCCATGGAGTCCCGCCCGCCGCTGGAGATCATCAACGACACGCTGCTCGCCGGGATGAAGACCGTGGGCGAGCTGTTCGGCTCCGGGCAGATGCAGCTGCCGTTCGTGCTGGCCTCGGCCGAGGTCATGAAGACGGCGGTCGCGTACCTCGAGCCGCACATGGAGAAGGCCGACGACGACCAGGGCAAGGGCACCATCGTGCTGGCCACGGTCAAGGGCGACGTCCACGACATCGGCAAGAACCTCGTGGACATCATCCTGAGCAACAACGGCTACACGGTCGTCAACCTGGGCATCAAGCAGCCGATCGCGACCATCCTGAGCGCCGCGCAGGAG
>NZ_JAODNI010000139.1 GCF_025465255.1 Pseudonocardia sp. | reverse complement strand
GTCCTGATGGGCTTCGACTACCCGATCGGCACCTACACGGTCGTCTCGCTGGTCGTCATCGTCCCGGCCCTCGTCGCCGGCTGGTTCGCCGTCCGCAAGCGGGTCCTCGCCGTCGCGGCCGAGCGGGAGGGCTTCACGGGCGGCTACCCGGTGCGGGCCGACCGCCCCGTCGACGAACCCGGGCCCGGGGACTGAGGTCCGCCGCACGCCCTCCCGGGCCGGGCTCGTACGCTGGAGCACATGGCACGAGTCCGGCCCGGGGAGGCGGCGAACCCCGCACCCCCCACGGTGCAGCGGATCCGCGTGCGCTTCGCCAAGCGGGGCCGGCTCCGCTTCCTGTCCCACCGCGACGTCGCACGCAGCGTCGAGCGGGCCGTCCGCCGGTCCGGCGTCCCGGTGTCGCACTCCCACGGCTTCAGTCCGCACCCCCGCATCTCGTGGGTCGGGGCGGCGCCCACCGGATCGGCGAGCGAGGCCGAGTACTTCGAGATCGGGCTGACCCGTCCGGTCGAACCGGAGATCGTCCGTTCGGCGCTGGACGCGGTGCTCCCGGTCGGGCTGGACATCCTCGAGGCCGTCGTCGCCACCCCGCCCTCGCTGGCGGACCGGATCGACGCGAGCTCCTGGTCGATCGAGCTCCCCGGTGTCGCACCGGCCGCGGCGCGCGCGGCGCTCGACGCCTTGCTGGCCCGGGAGACGTTGATCGTGGAACGTGTCACGCCGAACGGGAGACGCCAGGTCGACGTGCGTGCGGCGCTCGTCTCCGCGTCCGTCTCCGACGGCTCCACGGGCCCGGCGGACGACGACGGCAACACCGGTGTCACACCTGAAGTGGGCGCTTCGTCCGCCGAATGTGCGATACTGGGGGCGGTCGTACGGCAGACGACACCCGCCGTTCGACCCGACGACGTGTTGGGTGCACTCGACGTTGTCGCAGGGCTGAAGCCACCGGTGCCCGCGAAGGCGACCCGGATGGCCCAGGGCCTGCTCGACGACCGGGGTGCCCTCGCCGATCCTCTCGGTCCTGGCCGGGTCACCGCCCAGGCTTGACCGCCGGTTCGGTGCGTCGCCGGTCCGCCACCGGGCCGGTGACGAAGCTCGTGGCACGCCGTCGAGCACCGCTGGCTAGCTGTCCACAGGATTGCTCCCCCCGCACCGCGTGGGGAGAGAACGCGTACGGCCCCTGCGCGGCCGCCTTCTCACCCGAGGGCGCCCGGGGGCGAAGGAGCTGAATGTCGATCAACGATGCGCCTACCGGGGATTCCGGTGGGCCTGTCCCCCTGCCCGAGCTGCCCGAGAAGCTGCGGGTGCACGCCCTCGCGAAGCTGATCGGACGCACGAGCAAGGAGGTGCTCGCCGCGCTCGTCGATCTCGGCAACGCGGCGCGCAGCGCCCAGTCCAGCGTCGACCGGAAGACGGCCGAGCAGGTCGTCTCGGCCCTCGTGCCGGACTCCGGCGGCGCCGCCGCGCCGGAGAGCCCGGTCCTCGCGGAGAGCCCGGCCGGCCCGGTAGTCGAGGAGGGGGCGCCGGTCGCCGAGTCCGCCGCGGCCCCCGCCGAGGAGGTGGAGGACGCCGCCGCGCCCGCGGAGAAGACCGGCGCGCTGGCGCCGCTGTTCGCGCCGCCGGCCCCCGTCTTCCAGCCGCCCGCGGCCAAGCCCGCCCGCTCGCGCCGCAAGGCCGCCGAGCCCGTCGAGGAACCCGCCGCCGAGACGCCCGCCGTGCCCGCCCCCGCCCCGGAGGAGGAGGCCGAGGCGCCCTCGGCCACCGGCCCCGAGGACGCGGACCAGGACCAGGACTCCGACGAGGACAGCCGTCGCCGTCGTCGTCGCGGACGCCGTGGCCGCGGCCGCGGCAAGGGTCAGGACGAGGAGAACGGCGAGTCGGACTTCGCCGACGAGCAGGCCGAGAGCACGGCGGACGCCGGCCCCGAGCCGGCCGCCGCCGAGCAGGACGCCGAGGACTCGGACGACTCCGAGGACACCGAGGACGAGACCGACGGCGCGGACGCCGGCGGCTCGCGTCGTCGTCGTCGCCGGCGCCGTCGCAAGGGCTCCGGGGACGGGGACGACCGCACGGACGACGACCCGCCCAACACCGTCACCCGGGTCCGGGCGCCGCGGGAGACCCGCGAGCGCGAGCGGGACACCCGGGACGACTCGGACGACGGCGTGCAGAGCGTCCGCGGATCCACCCGGCTCGAGGCCAAGCGCCAGCGCCGCCGGGACGGCCGGGACGCCGGGCGCCGCCGCGTCCCGATCCTGTCCGAGGCCGAGTTCCTGGCCCGCCGGGAGAGCGTCGACCGCACGATGGTCGTCCGCCAGCATGGTTCGCGCACCGAGATCGGCGTGCTCGAGGACGACATCCTCGTCGAGCACTTCGTGGCCAGCGCCGGCTCCGGTGGGAACGACAAGACCGGCAACACCAGCAAGTCGATCGTCGGCAACATCTACCTGGGCCGCGTGCAGAACGTGCTGCCCAGCATGGAGGCGGCGTTCGTCGACATCGGGCGCGGCCGCAACGCCGTGCTCTACGCCGGCGAGGTGGACTGGGACGCGGCCGGGCTCAACGGCAAGGCCCGGCGCATCGAGCAGGCCCTGAGCAGCGGCGACAGCGTCCTCGTGCAGGTCACGAAGGACCCGATCGGGCACAAGGGCGCGCGGCTGACCACGCAGATCAGCCTGGCCGGCCGGTTCCTCGTCTACGTGCCGTCCGGCGGCGCCGCGGGGATCAGCCGCAAGCTGCCCGACATCGAGCGCAAGCGGCTCAAGGACATGCTCAAGGAGATCGTCCCCAGCGAGGCCGGGGTGATCATCCGCACCGCGTCCGAGGGCGTCAGCCACGAGGCGCTGGAGCGCGACGTGCGTCGGCTGCAGGCGCAGTGGGAGGTCGTCAAGGAGAAGTCCGAGAAGACCGGCCCGAACAAGCCCAAGGCCCCGACGCTCCTGTACGAGGAGCCGGACCTGCTGCTCAAGGTCGTGCGGGACCAGTTCAACGAGGATTTCACCTCGCTGGTCGTCTCCGGCGACGAGGCCTGGGAGACCGTGTCCGCCTACATCGGGCACGTCGCGCCCGAACTGAAGGAACGGCTGCACCGCCACGTGGGACCCAAGGACGTCTTCGCCGAGTACCGGATCGACGAGCAGCTGCTCAAGGCCCTGGACCGCAAGGTCTGGCTGCCCTCGGGCGGCACGCTGGTGATCGACCGGACCGAGGCGATGACCGTCGTCGACGTCAACACCGGCAAGTTCACCGGTTCCGGGGGCAACCTCGAGGAGACCGTCACCCGGAACAACCTGGAGGCGGCGGAGGAGATCGTCCGCCAGCTCCGGCTCCGGGACATCGGCGGCATCATCGTCATCGACTTCATCGACATGGTGCTCGAGGCCAACCGGGACCTGGTCCTGCGCCGGCTCACCGAGTGCCTGGCCCGGGACCGCACGCGGCACCAGGTCGCCGAGGTCACCTCGCTCGGCCTGGTCCAGATGACCCGCAAGCGGGTCGGGGGCGGGCTGCTCGAACATTTCTCCGCGCCCTGCGAGCACTGCCGGGGCCGGGGTGTCGTGATCACGACGGACCCGGTGGAGCAGGCGCGCCAGGACCACGGGTACGGCTCGACCAACGGCCAGGCGAACGGCTCCGACAGCGGGTCGGGCAGCGGCGAGGGCGGCGGACGCCGCCGGAACCGCGGCCGCAGGGGCGGGGACCAGGACCAGGACCAGGACCGCACGCCGGCCCCGGCCGAGGAGGCCCCCGTCGAGAAGGCGCCGGCCGAGACGGTGAACGAGGTGACCACGCCGGACGTGGTCGCCGGTGCCGCCGCGAGCCGCACCGCGGAGAAGGCCGCCGAGGCCGAGGCCGAGACCGAGACCGCCCTCCCGGCGGTCGAGGACCCGCGGGTCGAGGACACGCCCGTCGCTCCGGCGCAGGCGCAGGAGGCCCCGTCGGAGGAGGCGCCCTCGCGCGGCCGGCGGCGCAGCCGTCGCCGCGACGAGCGGGCCGAGGTGCCGGTCGACGCCGAGAACGGTGCCGTCGAGGCCGCGGAGTCCGCGGCCCCGAGCGCTCCCGTGCCCGACGCCGCCGCGCCGGCCGAGGCCCCCGCCACCGGCGGGAGCCTCAACGGGCACTCCCACGTCCCGGCCGCCGAGCCGG
>NZ_JAODNI010000107.1 GCF_025465255.1 Pseudonocardia sp. | reverse complement strand
CCGTCCGCCAGCAGGGCCGCGAGCCGCCCGGCGAACGCGTCGCCGGCGCCGCAGGGGTCTCCCCCGCGCACGCGCGGCGCCCCGACGGTGACGCAGCGGGTGCGCGGGCGCGCGAGCACGGCGCCCCGCTCCCCCGTGGTCACCGCGACGGCGGCGCAGGCCCACAGCCCGAGCAGGCGTCGCCCGACGGTCCCGGCCTCGAGCCGTGCTGCCCCGGCACGGGACCGCCCGGCGGCCCGCGCCGCTTCAGCCAGGTTCGGGGTCGCGATGCGGACGCCCGGGACCGGCTCGGGCCCGCGCGGATGCGGGTCCCAGACGACCGGGGTGCCGCGCCGGACCGCGTCCGCCAGGACCGCCCGGACGCCCGGGTTCGCCGCGACCCCGCGGCCGTAGTCGGACACCAGGACCGCCCCGGCGCGCTCGACCGCCCCGGCCAGCGCCGGGACGACCCGGTCCGCGAACCGCGCCGCGGGCTCACCGAGGCCCTTGTCCGTCCGCAGCAGCGGCCGCTCCGCGCACCGCCACCGGCACTTGACGACGGTGCCACCCGTGGCGGGCCCGTCGACCAGCGTCAGCGCCCGGTCGAGCAGCACGCGCAGCCGCGCACCGGAGTCGTCGTCGGCCAGCGCCGAGACGAACGTGACGGGCACCCCCTGGGCGGCGAGCAGCACCGCGGCGAGCCCGGCGCCACCGGGCCGCACGATCTCCCGCGTGACGTCCAGGACGGGCACCTCGGCGTCGGGCGAGGTGCGTTCCACCCGCCCCTCGACGTCCACGTCGAGCAGGGCGTCCCCGACCACCACCACCGGCGCGCTCACGCCGGCCGGCCCAGGACGGAGTCCGCCACCACGGAGCGGTCCGGCACGGTCGTCGGCGACTCCAGGTGCACCGCGCCCGAGGGCAGGATCCCCGCCCCGCCGAACCGTTCCATCACCCGCTGCTCCGCCAGGACGTCCTCGCCGGCGTGCTCGGCGGGCAGGTCCCGCCAGAAGCCGAACCCGCCGACCTCGACGAGGGCCCTGCGGTCGTAGAGCACGCAGCCGGCGATCCAGGCGATCTTGTAGGCGACCCACGGCTCCCCCGGCCGCACGTGCCGCCGGGCGAGGTGGGCGGGGTTCGCGGCGTTGTGCAGGGTCCAGCGCTGCCACTCGGGGGTGTCCGGGCGGATGCGCTCCGGTTCCGGCCGGCCCGGCCAGCGCTCGAACGGCGCGAGCTCGTCCGGCCGCTCGTCGTCGAGGTGGGACAGGCCCTGCATCGCCGCGCCGACCAGGCCGCAGCGCAGCTCCAGGATCGCGTCGTGCAGCCGGGCGACGGTGCCCGGCTCGAGCCAGACGTCGTCGTCGCAGAACAGCACGTGGTCGGCCGAGGACGCCGCGAGCAGCGACGCCCGGTGTTCGGCCAGCCCGCGCCGCGGCAGGTGGCGCACGGTGCGGACGCGGTGGCCCGCGGCCTCGAGCACCCGGATCATGGCCCGGGCCGCGTGCGTGTCGAACGAGGCCGCGCCGTCGGACTGGTCGCTGACCAGCACGTCGAACGAATGGTCCTGGGCGGCGAGACCCGCGAGCGTGGCCGCCAGCTCGACCGGCCGGTCACAGGTCGGGACCAGCACGTCGAGCGCGCTCATCCGGCTCCTCCCTGGTTCGACAGGGCCTGCGCCCGCGCCACGATCGCGCTCGTCGAGTGGTCCGCGAGGTAGTCCAGGATCCGGACCTCCCCGCCGAGCGCCTCGACCACCGGGGTCTCGGGCAGCATCTCCGGGGTGTAGTCCCCGCCCTTGGCGTAGACGTCGGGCCGGACGAGCTCCAGCAGCTCGACCGGGCTGTCCGCCTCGAACGCGGTGACGAGGTCGACGGCGGACAGGGCCCCGATCACGCCCGCCCGGTCCTCCAGCGGGTTGACCGGCCGGCTCGGTCCCTTGAGCCGGGACACGCTGGCGTCGCTGTTCAGCGCGACGACGAGCAGGTCCCCGAGCCGGCGGGCCTGGCGCAGGTAGGCGACGTGCCCGCGGTGCAGGACGTCGAAGCAGCCGTTGGTGAACACCACCCGGTGCCCCGCGGCGCGGTGCTCGGCGAGCACCGACAGCAGGTCGTGGTGGCCGAGCACCGCGCCCGGGTCCGCCGCGGCCAGCCGGGCCGTCAGCGCCCCCGTCGTGCAGACGACGGTGCCGTCCCGGGAGACGGCGACGTCCGCCGCGGCCTGGGCGAGGGCTGCGGCCACGGCGGGCTCCGCCCCGGACGCCCGGGACGCGGTCCACGCGGCGGTGAACACGTCGCCGGCGCCGCAGGCCCGGGACGCGGGTGCCGCGGCGGCCGCGGCCTGGTGCACCGGCACCGCGTCCCCTCGCGGCAGCTGGACGACCCCGTCCACGTCGAGGGTGAGCAGCACCTCCGCCCCGCCGGACGCCTCGACGAGCGCGCGCTGCCGGGCCGCCGCCCAGGCGACCCGGTCCCCGGACGGCTCGGGCTCGCCGATCAGCCGGGCCGCCTCCTCGGCGCTCGGCGTGACGGCGTCGGGGTGCAGGGCGGCCCACGGCGCCAGCTCGTGCGCGTCCACGACCAGCAGGGACATCCGGGACCGGGCCCGGCCCAGCCGGCGGCGGACCCGTTCGCAGAGCGCGCCGAGGCCGTAGTCCGCGACGAGCACTGCGTCCCGGCCTTCGGCGAGCGCGTCGGTGACCTGGTCCGCCAGGGCCCGCGAGGCCGCGGTGCCCATCGGCGGGGACGTGACGTCGAACCGCGCGACCAGGTGCTCCGGCGGGTCGCCCGCCATGACCCGACGTTTCGCGGTCGTGGGCCGGGCGGGGTCGAGCACGCAGCGGTCCGTGCGCACCCCCGCCTCGGCGAGGGCGCGGCGCAGCGTGCGGCCGTCGTGGTCGTCGCCCAGGACGGCGACCAGCTCGACCTCGGCCCCGAGGGCGGCCAGCGCGGCCGCGGTGTTGGCGGCGCCGCCCGGCGCGGTGCGGGCGTCGTTGAGCTCGATGACGGGGACGGGTCCGTCGCGGCCGGTGCGGCGCGCCGGGCCGGACACCCAGCCGTCGAGCAGCGCGTCGCCCACCACCAGGACCCGCGGCCGGCGCTCGGCGATCAGGCCGGCCGACGTCACCGGCGCCGGGAACCCCCGCTCCACCGGCGGGTGCGTGCTCACGGCCACGACGGCTCCACGGACGGGGTGACGACGAGCTCGCGGACTTCGCAGCCCTCCGGCCTGGTCAGGGCGAAGAGCACGGTCGCAGCGACCCTGCGCGGATCGTTCAGCACGGCGTCCGGGCCGGGGCGGTACTGCTCGGTGCGGCCGTCGAAGAACGCGGTGTCCATGCCGCCGGGCACGAGCATCGTCACGCCGACCTGCCCGGCCAGCTCGGCCATCAGGGCCCGGCTCATCCCGACGACACCGAACTTCGAGGCGCAGTAGGCGCTGGCGTCGGACAGCGCGCGGAAGCCGAGCGTGGAGGCGACCGTCACGATCCGGCCGCGGCTCTCCCGCAGGGCGGGCAGCGCGCCGCGGATCACCGCGGCCGTCCCGAGCAGGTTGACCTGGACCACGCGGTCCCAGTCCGCCCCGGGGATGTCCTCCATCCGCCCGCAGGCGTCCGTGCCCGCCGCGGTGACGACGGCGTCGAGGCCGCCGACGCGGGCGGCGAGGTCCGCGACGGCGTCCTCGGCCGCGCGGCCGTCGGTCAGGTCGACGACGGCGGTCGGCGCGTTCCCGAGGGCCTCGCCCGCCCCGTCCCGGGGGTCGACGCGGTCGAGGAGCAGCGGGGTCCCGCCGGCGGCGGCCACCGCGCCCGCGACGGACCGGCCGAGGCCGGACGCCGCGCCGGTGACGAGCACCCGCCCGAGCGGGCGGGAGTCCAGGAGCTGTTCGGTGGTGTCGGGCGAGGTTCGGGGACCGGTCACGGTCGAGGTCATGAGATGTCCTCTCGGTAGGGAGGGAGTGCGGTCAGGAGGCGACGAGCGGGGCGCCGGAACCGGCCTTCCCCACCGGCAGCGCCGCCTCGACCGCGCGGCAGAGCATGTGGACCGCGGCGAGATGGGACTCCTGCACGGTCGCGGTGTCCCCGGGCAGGCAGACGGCGTCCGAGCAGAGCCTGGCCAGCGGGTTCGGCCCGGGCCCGGTCAGCGCCCAGCTCTCGACGCCGCACTGCCTCGCCGCGAGCGCGGCGGTGAGCAGGTTGCGGCTGCGGCCGCTGGTGGACAGCAGGATCAGCACGTCCCCGGGGCGGCCGTGGGCCCGCACCTGGCGGGCGTAGACCTCCTCGTAGCCGTAGTCGTTGCTGATGGCGGTCACCGCCGAGGTGTCCGCGTGCAGCGCGATCGCGGACAGCGGGACCCGCTCGCCCTCGAAGCGGCCGACGAGCTCGGCGGTGAGGTGCTGGGCCTCCGCGGCGCTGCCGCCGTTGCCGGCCGCGAGGAGCCGCCCGCCCTCGGTGAGCCGGGCGGCCAGCGCGGCGCCCCAGCGGGCGAACGTGCCGGAGGCACCGCGCAGGGCCGGCAGCGCGGCCTGCAACCGGTCGACGTGCTGGTCGAGCAGCTGTTCGGTCGGGTCGTCGTCGAACGTCTTCATCACCGGCTCCCTGCTGTCGCGATCGGCCGGCGTCCCGTGGGCGCCGCAGTCCGGGCGGCGCGCCCGTCCAGGACGTCCCGGTAGACGGCCGCTGTGGCGGCGGCGACGCGCGGCCAGGAGTAGCGCGAGACGGCGCGGTCGCGGCCGGCCATGCCGTAGCCCTCGCACATCGCCGTCTCTGCGACCAGGTGCCGCAGCACGCGGCCCAGTTCGTCCGGCCGCCGGGGCGGCACGTGCAACCCGGTCACCCGGTGCACGACCGAGTCGATCATGCCGCCGACCTCGGACGCGACGACGGCCCGGCCGCACGCCATCGCCTCCAGCGGCACCATGCCGAACGGCTCGTACCAGGGTGCGCACACGACGGCGTCCGCCGAGCGGAGCAGGGCGGGTACGTCCTCCCGAGCCACCGCACCGAGGAACCGCACCCGGGAGGCGACGCCGGCCCACTCGGCGACCTCGTGCAGCCGCCGCAGGTCCGGGTCCGCGGCCGGATCCTGCCCGGCGGGCGGGCCGCCCGCGACGAGCAGCTCGGCCTCGGGCACCCGGGCGAGCGCCTCGATCACCTCGTCGACCCCCTTGCGGCGCACCAGCCGGCCGATCGTGACCAGCCGGGGCCGCTGCGTGCGGGGCAGGGCGGGGCCTCGCGGGGTGAACAGGTCGAGGTCGACGCCGCAGGGCACCACGGAGATCCGCTGCCGCGGGGTGCCCATCCGGGTCAGCTCCAGCAGCTCGTCCTCGCAGGTGGCGATGACCCGGCGCGCGCGGCGGGCGAGGACCTTCTCGGCGGTGATGCGGCCCTGCGGGCTGGTGTCGTCCCCGCCCTGGTGCCGCTGCTTGACGTGGCCGAGGGCGTGGAAGGTCTGGACGAGCGGGACGTCCGGGCCCCGGACGGCGGCCGTCGCGGCCAGGCCGGACATCCAGAAGTGCGCGTGCACGATGTCCGGCGGCTCCGCCGCCCAGAGCCGCGCCAGCTCGTCGGCCAGCGCGGGGACGTGCGCGACGAGCTCGTCCTTCGGGATGGCCGTCGGCGGGCCCGCGGTGACGTGCCGGACGGTGACGCCCGGGCACAGCGGGACGGTCTCGGGCAGGTCGGCGGAGTCCCGGCGGGTCAGCACTGTCACCTCGTGACCGTCCGCGGCGAGGGCCCGGCTGAGCTCGCGCACGTGGACGTTCTGGCCGCCCGAGTCGGGCCCTCCGGGAGCGGCGAGCGGGCTCGCGTGTTCGGACACCATGGCGATGCGCACGATCGATCAACTCCCTGCGGTCGTGATGGTCCCTGCGATCGGGATGATCGGGGCCGGCCGCGGGGTCGCGGCCGGTCCTGGGTCGGTGGCGGCCGGGCCGGCGC